>CABMOR010000087.1 GCA_902388225.1 uncultured Oscillospiraceae bacterium
CAGTTTAGGGCTCGGTCCCGGTTGTCGAGGCACAGGGTGACCTGAGCCATGCCCTGAGGGCGGCGGGAGGCGGTTCCGTTAAACACCACATCTTCCGACCTTTCTCCCCTGAGCTGTTTGTTGGACTGCTCTCCAAGCACCCAACGAATGGCGTCGGATATGTTGCTCTTTCCGCTTCCGTTGGGACCGACCACTCCGGTTATGCCCTTTTCAAATTTTAGTATTGTTTTGTCGGGAAAGGATTTGAAGCCCTGGGCCTCCAGTGTCTTTAAAAACAATACGGTTACTCCTTTTCTGCCACGACCGAGTATTTTTCAATTCCGTCGCGGGATTTTATTCTGCATCGGCAGCCCATTTGCTCAAGAGCCTTAACATTGCATTTTGACTGTCCGACCATTTTTGAAATTTCGGTTTTTTTAACATAGAGGGTAAAATCCCCCTTTTGTCCGCCAAGAGCCTTAACGGCCCTTTTTAAATATATCCTGCCCTCGCAAAGCTCCCGAAAGGCCGGATGATAGGGACCTGCCGCATAAGCGTCCTCCACCTCTCTTGAGGCGTGAAGACCAAGCTTTATGACTCTTATGTCCCTTTGCTCAAAAAACTCCAGCAAATCGGCGCAGAGCTTGACCGACTGTTCAAGGGACGGAGGCTGATATTCTCCCGAATTGTAAAGTCTGTAAAGCAGGGTGTCTTTCAAGGTTACGGCCGGGTAAATCCTAACCGTTTTCGGGCAAAGCTCGGCCAGTTTCTCGGCCGTTTCTCGGTCGGATTTTTCCGAACTTGCGTAAAGGCCGGTCATCATCTGAAGGCCAAGCTCAAATCCCTTTTCCTTTATAAGCCTTGACGCCTGCACAACCCTTTCGGCCGTATGTCCTCTCAAATTTTTTGTCAGAACATTTTTGTCCATGCTTTGAGCCCCGAGCTCGATTGCTTTAACCTTGTACTTTTTCAGAAGGTCAAGAATTTCGTCATCAACAGCGTCGGGACGGGTGGAAATCCGAATCCCGCTCACCCGGCCGTCTCTAACATATTCACAGGCCGCACCGAGAAGATCGGTCATATACTCCCGGTCAATGGCCGTAAAACTGCCGCCGAAAAAGGCAATCTCAGCGTCGTCGGGATTTTTTATATAGGGCAGCCCCTTCTCAACCGTTTCCCTTACATCCTCCGGACGAGGTTCATGATTTTCACCGGTTATGGCGTTTTGGTCGCAAAAGCTGCATCGGTGGGGACAACCCGAATGAGGCACGAAAATTGATATGTTGGCGCTCATTTTATTATGCCCATAAGCCGCAGCGCCTGTTCGGCCGCCGCCTGCTCGGCGTCTTTTTTACTGTGTCCGGTGCCGGTTCCCACGAGGTTGGAGTTTATTCTGACCTCCACCGTAAACCGCTTGTCGTGGTCGGGGCCCTGCTCACCCACAAGGGTGTATATAAGCTTGTCCTCGGGATTGTGCTGTATGACCTCCTGCAAATGGGTCTTAAAGTCCTTTTCTACAGCGCCCAAGTGCTTGTCTAACGACGGAACCACAAAGGAAAGCACAAATTTCCCGGCCGGCTCCATTCCGCCGTCAAGATAAATGGCGGCAATAAGCGCCTCCAAGGCATCGGCAATAATGCTGGAACGGTCTCTTCCTCCGGTACGCTCTTCCCCGTGGCTTAAAAGAAGAAAATCTCCAAGCCCAATCTTTCTCGAAAATTCCGACAGCGCCTTTTCACAAACCGCCGAGGCTCGTATGCGGGTCAGCTTACCTTCGGGAAGTTTTGGAAAGGATTTGTAAAGAAAATCCGAAACAACCAGCGAAAGCACCGAATCTCCCAAAAACTCCAGCCTCTCGTTGCACATTTCGGGGCGCCTGACCTCGTGTGCATATGAGGAATGGGTCAGGGCGTTTTCCAACAGCTTTTTGTCCTTGAAGGTATAGTTTATCCTTTGCTCAAGCTCTGTCATCGGGTTCATCTCCGTTTTGATAAAATTCCGAAATGGCCGTAATTGCTCCCGATGAAGCAAAGGCGTTGGCCTGTCTTATGGCGTTTTTAAAGGCACGCTCGTTGGAACTTCCGTGGGCCTTGATGACCGCTTTTTTAACACCCAGAAGAGGTGCGCCGCCAACCTCGGAATAGTCCATAAGCTTTTTCATGCTCCTCAGGTTTTTCTTGACCATAAGGGCGGCCAGCTTTGAAATTGTTCCCCGGACAAAGGCCTGCTTTATAAGTCCGTAGAAGGAAAGCGCCACTCCCTCCGAAAGCTTGAGCACGATATTGCCCGAAAATCCGTCGGTAACCAGCACGTCGCATTTGTCCGACATGACCTCTCTGGCCTCGATATTTCCCACAAAATTAAGGGGGGAATTTTTAAGAAGCTGATATGTCTCGACCCTGAGCTTGTCTCCCTTGGTATCCTCGGTGCCGTTGTTGAGAAGGCCGACTCGGGGATTTTTTACCCCCATTGAAAGCTCGACATATTTTGCTCCCATAACACCGAAGGAAAGAAGCATTTCGGGACGGCACTCGGCATTTGCTCCTGCGTCAACCAGCAAGAAGCGGGATTTCGGGGTGGGAATGACGGTGGCTATGGCGGGGCGTTTAATGCCCTTTATGCGTTTGGTAATAAAGGTGGCTCCCACTGCCAGCGCACCGGTGCTTCCGGCCGAAACCATGGCGTCTCCCTTACCTTCGGCAAGAGCTTTAAGACCCACCGCAAGGGAGGTGTCTCCGTTTTCCTTAAGCACCGAGGTGGGCTCGGCGTGCATGTCGAAAATCGCAGGGGCGTGAATTATTTCCATTCCCACAAGGGAAATGTCGTTTTGAAGGGCTACACGGTGTATTTCCGGCTCGCTTCCCACAAGAACGATATTAACTCCAAGCTCCTTTACCGCAAGCTCGGATCCCTTAAGTGCGGCAAGAGGGGCGTTGTCCCCTCCGAAGGCGTCAACTATTATTTTATTAGCCATGTTTTTCTTCCTTTCTTATGCGTCTCCGGCCTTAAGTTTTTCGGCTCGGTCGGCTGTTATAAGGGGATCGATGACCTGATCGAGGTCACCGTTTAATATCTGTTCAAGATGGTAAAGCGTAAGACCTATTCGGTGGTCGCTCACCCTGCTTTGGGGATAGTTGTAGGTGCGAATACGCTCGGAGCGGTCACCCGTTCCAACCTGTGAGCGGCGTTCGCTGGCAATCTTACTTTCCTGCTCCCGCTGTTTGGCCTCATAAAGCCGGGACCGAAGCACCTTCATGGCCTTTTCCCGGTTTTTATGCTGACTTCGCTCGTCCTGACATTCAACAATAAGTCCGGTGGGCAGATGGGTTATGCGGATGGCCGATTCGGTTTTGTTAATGTGCTGTCCCCCGGCTCCGGAGGAACGGAAGGTGTCCACCTGAAGGTCGGCGGGGTTTATTTCGATTTCCACATCCTCTGCCTCGGGAAGCACCGCTACCGTAACGGTGGATGTGTGAATCCGGCCCTGGGTCTCGGTTTCGGGCACCCGCTGTACCCTGTGGACTCCGCTTTCAAACTTAAGTTTGGAATAGGCTCCCTCGCCGTTAATCATAAAGCTGATTTCCTTAAATCCGCCAAGCTCGGTTTCATTGGCGTTTATTAATTCTGTCTTCCATCCCTTACTTTCGGCATACATGGAATACATGCGGTAAAGACTACCCGCAAAGAGGGCGGCCTCCTCGCCTCCGGCGCCGCCGCGTATTTCCACAATGACATTTCGGTCGTCGTTTGGGTCGGTGGGAAGAAGCAGTATTTTCAGCTCTTCGCTCAGCCGTTGGTTTTCCTCTTTGGCGGTTTTAAGCTCCTCCTCGGCAAGCTCCTTAAGCTCTCTGTCACCGCTTTCCAAAAGCTCCTTTGCGTCCTCTTCGTCCTTTTGAGCTTTTTTAAGATTTCTGAAGGTTTCGACAATGGGTGTCAGCCGCTTATACTCCTTCATAAGGCGGGTGTAATTTTCCTGATTGCTGACCACATCGGGCTGCTGGAGCCGGTCGGACAGCTCCTCAAAGCGGTTTTCTATTTCCAGCAGTTTCTCAAACATATTTACTCCTTATTCTCCTCAAGAATTTTTTTGACCGCCCGTTCGGCGGCGGCACGGGGCATCATAACCTCCCGGCCGCATTTTTCGCACCTGAGTTTTACGTCCATTCCGGTTCTGGTGACAAAAAAAACATCGCCCGAGCAAGGGTGTTTCTTTTTCATTTTAACCCGCATTCCTGTTTCCAGCCGCATAAAATCACCCTTTGCGCGCAAAAATTCATTTTTGATTATAACACATATTACATATAAAGGCAAATGTTTTTTAAATGAATAAGTGCCGAAAACCGACAAAAAAGGGCTCCCCCGAGGGAGCCCTTTGCGGCTTTTTGTTTGGTCACCTGAAATACATATACAACTGGCATTTGAGCATGCCGTTGTAAAGCTTGCGCCGTTTATCTGCAGAACGGCCGAAAAGCCGCTCAAAATCTTCGTCGGGGCTTATGACCGAATAACGGTATCCGTATTTTTTTTCAAATCGGGTGCCCATAATCCGGTAAATCTCTTGGGCACGGTCAATATCCAGCAGCCGCTCGCCATAGGGCGGATTTGTGACTATTATACCTTTTTTTGTTTGGGGAGAAAAATCTGAAATATCCTGCACACTCGCAAAAACAAAGTCCTCGACGCCGGCCTTTCTTGCGTTTTCCAGCGTCAGTTCCACCGCCGCCGGGTCGATGTCGCTTCCCACCGCCTTAAACTCAATATCACGGTTTATTTTTTCCCTTGCCTTCTCCCGCTCGTCCTTAAAAACCGACGTCTTGACCGAGCCCCAGCTTTCGGCTGCAAACCGTCTTTTAAGGCCGGGAGCGATGTTTGCGGCCATGAGAGCTCCCTCAATAAGAACGGTTCCCGATCCGCAAAACGGGTCGTAAAGCACCGAGTCGGAGTAGGGGCGGGAAAGCATGACCATGGCGGCGGCAAGGGTCTCCTTTATGGGGGCGCCGGCCGAGTTTGCCCTATATCCCCGTTTGTGAAGGGCGGCTCCGGAGGTGTCAAGCATAACCGTCACCCTGTCCTTGAAAACCGAAAACCGTATCTGAACGGTTGCCCCGGTCTCTTCAAACCAGCTTATGTGATATTTCTCCGAAAGTCTTGTTACGGCCGCCTTTTTGATAATTTTCTGGCAGTCCCGCAGACTGAAAAGCTTTGACTCCAGCGACCATCCGGTAACCGGAAAGGCATTACTTTTTCCTATAAAGTTTTCAAAGGGCAGCGCCTTTGTGCCCTCAAAAAGCCGGTCGAAGGTTGTGGCCGTGAAGCTGCCTAACACTATGCACACCCGCTCGGCCGTGCGAAGGGAAAGATTGGCCCGGGCCAGAGTGTTATAATCCCCCGAAAAAAGTACCCGTCCGTTTTCGGCTCTCACATTTTCAATTTCAAGCTCTTTAAGCTCTTTTGCCAGCACACCTTCAAGCCCGAAAAGGCAGGGGGCGCAAAAGTCGATTTTTCCCATAAACCGCTCTCCCTTCACCTCGGCACGATCTTGAGGAGTTTTTGCCGGGCGTTTGCAAAATGATTTTATGTCAAAAGAGACGGTTTGTCAAATAAATTCTAAATGATTATATACATAAGGGCAAAAAGCAGCATGGGATCGGCTCCCTCTCCCGACAAAAGGGCTATAAGCAAAAGCACAAGGCGGTCATCGGGGTCGGCCAGCATTTTTTTGACATTTAAAAGCTCGAGAAAACGGGGGGTATGGGAGGAGGGCGGTGCGGGGTGCAAATCGGGCGCTTTATTTTCCTTCCTTGGGCTTTCGGCCGCCGCCTTGGAACGCTGACGCATTTCCATGACCCTTTTT
>CABMOR010000088.1 GCA_902388225.1 uncultured Oscillospiraceae bacterium
GAAGTAATAAGGAATATCGTTAAAAATTCAAAGTTTGATTCTGCAATAAAAGAAAAATTAGATGCAAGTGTAGATTTATCTAAGTATGAAAAAGAAGAAGCATATTTAATGACACAGATAAGACAGCTTACTGCCGCAAAGGAACGACTCGGCTCGCAAATTGACAGGCTCGACTGTTCCGACAGGCATTATGAGCAAAAATTTTGCGATATGCAAAATCGTATAAATTCATTATATGATGAGATTGCAGAGGCAACCGAAAATCTTGAAACTGTACAAACACAAATCAAGGCTATAAAGGAACAAAAAATCTCTCAGAAACGAATATTTGAATTTTTGGAATTATTTGATATAATATATAATGAATTTACCGAATTTGAGAAGAAAGAATTTCTTCACAGTTTTATAAAGAAAATCGAGATATATCCCGAACCGTTGGAAAACGGTCAGATATTAAAGAGCATACAATTTCGTTTCCCGGTATATTATCAAGGGAACGAAGCCGATATGTTTATTCCGAATTTCGAAAACACAGTCGAGTGCGTGGTTCTGTTGAATAAAGTACATAATTGATAGTGTGAAAATGCTTGAAATATAAGTCTTTTCCGAGGATTTGGATGTAAATTCAGGTCCTCGGATTTTCTTGTTTTAAGGAGCGAAAATTTAGAGTAAAATATAGGTTGAGAATATAAAGTTATTGATTTCGGGTTGAACATACAAGACTATTGAATAAGGCGGTGAGGTAAAATGAAATCAAAACTAAGTAGAATGCCCGCTGCAAAACGCAATGAAGTATTGTTCGATAATTGAGCATGAGGTAAATGAAATAATTCAATTACTGAATTTACCTAACAAACCTCAAAAACATATCGAGAAAGGGCAGACGACCCGGTATATCACGAAAAACTGAAGGACGAGGGCGTAAAAATAAAATATTATTTTAATTTAAAGCGAGAAATTTAATCGGCAAAAAAGCCCGCATTTGCGGGCTTTTAGATTTAACTTAATCTTTTTTTTCCTTTTTGACCGGTTTTGTCAGCAGGCTGATGAAACCGACGGCAGTTCCCACCCCGTAAAATGTATGGAGAAGGAAAAAAAGGACGGGAAGCGTAAGGTAGAGGGGATGAAAATTATTTTGATTTTTAATTGCCGGGACGGTCATAAGAATTGCGGCGGCAAAATAAAGTCCGAAGAAAAGAACGGGGAATATCCAAGAAAAAAAACCGAGCAGGATTGCTCCTGCCATTGCCATAACAAATGCAAAGGGCACAATATGATAAAGAGAAAGACATCCCGGACAGATTTTTTCGGTTCTGCCCACCCAGTAGCCGTTGGAATATTTTTGTTTGAGCATTTTGGAGAGACTGCTCCGGGTGTGCTGGTATGAAATGACATCGGGGCAGAGGCATATTTTATATCCGGCCTGACGGATTCGGTAGTGTATTTCGTTGTCCTCGGTCCGTCCGAGGTTTTCGTTAAAAAGACCGGCCTTTTCAAAAACCTCTCTGCGGTAGGCACCGTGAAAAAGGGTTTTGACATATCTTTTTTCCCCGTTTCGGCGAAAATCCGCCGCGCTGGATCCGAAAACCGAGCTTTCGGCCATTAAAAGGGTCTGCTTCCATGGAGTGGAGCCGTCGATAATATTTGGACGGGCTCCTCCGGTAACCATTTCACCCTCCTCGTGATGTCTGACATTATTTTCGGCAAATTCGGGAGGTATCTGTGCGTGGGCGTCAATGCGCATGATTATATCGCCTGTGGAATTGTTTATGGCCACATTCCAGCCAGAAGCCTGTTTCTTTTTAGGGTTTTCGGCTATGATAATATTTCTGTATTCGTCAAAGTGACGGTCTCTGAACTGTTGGAATATTTCAGGTGTACGGTCGGTGGATGCGCTGTTGACAAGTACGATTTCGGTGAGATTTTTGGGGTAAGTCTGTTTTAAAAAGTCGTCGAGAAGATTTCCTATAAGCTCCTGCTCGTTATAGGCGACAACGCAAAGTGAAACTGTAAGCATCAAAAAACTCCCTTTGTTTTTTCAAAGAGATAATACCATCAGCCCGCCTTTTTTTCAACCATTATTTTTCTTCTTTTTCCAAAAGGTTACAATATTTAAAATAAAGTTGTAATTTAGTGCCGTATGTGATATACTTGTTCGGATAGAACCAGACGATATTCTGCGTGAAAGGACGGCAGGAAATATGCCGGAATATACCTCAGAAGAGCTTAATGCTCTTCATAAAATAAACCTCGACATGGCAAAATACTTTGTGGATTTTTGTAATAAAAACGGTCTGCTCTGTTATTTTTGCGGAGGAGGGTGTATAGGTGCGGTCAGGCATAAGGGATTTATTCCCTGGGACGATGACCTGGATTTTTTTATGCCCAGAGACGACTATGAAAAGCTTTTTCGCCTTTGGAACAACGACGAACATCCGAGATATAAAATTTCAAAACCCGACCAAAATACGGTCGACCGAAATATTTTTATAACCGTGCGGGACAGCGAGACCACCCTAATAAAGCCCTACCAGCAGGAGCTTGACATTGTTCACGGGGTGGTGCTTGATATTCTGCCCTTAGACGGTTATCCAAGCTCGTCACTTTCCCGGAAATGGCAGGTCATACACGCTCTTATTTATTCCCTTTTTTGCGCCCAGACCGTCCCCGAAAAGCACGGAGGTCTTATGACTTTGGGGTCGAAGGTGCTTCTCGGAATTTTCCGCAGCAAGAAAATCAGATATAAAATATGGAAGAGAGCCGAGCGGAAAATGACAAAATATAAGATTTCCGACTGTGACTTTATAACCGAGCTTTGCTCGGGACCGGGATATATGAAAAAGAAATATCCCAAATCGGCCTTCGAATCGGCAAAATATGTGGAATTTGAAGACACACAAATGCCCATACCCATCGGTTATGACGACTATCTGAAAATAGCTTTCGGGGATTATATGAAGCTTCCCCCAAAGGAAAAGCAGGTGGCTCATCACGATGTGGTCAAGCTTGACTGTTACCGCAGCTATAAAGAATACAAAGGAAAATATTATCTTACCGGAAAGGGAGAGGAAAAATGATCACTGCTGTTATAATTGCAGGAGGAAAAGGCGTCAGAATGGGGCAGGATATACCCAAACAGTTTATTCTGCTTGACGGAAAGCCGGTCATAATTTATACGCTGGAGGTCTTTGAAAAGCATCCGCTGGTTGACAACATTGTGGTTGTGTGTATCGACGGCTGGCAGGATACCCTTAAATCCTATGCCGAAAAAAACGGAATAACCAAGCTCAAAAAGATTGTCAAGGGCGGTTCTTCAGGTCAGGAATCCATAAGAAACGGTGTTGAGAGTCTTGAAGGAATATGCAAAGATGACGACATCGTCATAATTCACGACGGCATTCGTCCCATGGTGGACGAGGAGGTGCTGTCGGATGTTATTGTCACCTGTCAAAAATACGGAAATGCCGTCACCTCACTTCCTTACAACGAACAGATTTTTGTGACCGACAACGGTGAGACTACTACTCAGTATATCCCCCGAGAGACCCTTCGCCGTGTTTCCACCCCCCAGGCATATACCTTTGGAACCCTGCTGAGGAGATATCGGGAGGCTTTTGAGAAGGAAATCGGAATTTACGGTTCATCCTACACAAATACTATGATGGTGGATTTGGGCGAGACCCTTCATTTTGCCGCCGGAAGCGACAAAAATCTGAAGCTGACCTCTCCCGATGATTTGGAAATATTTAAAGCTATGCTCAAATTGAAAAAGTAGGGATAAAATGCTTGTTGAAAACAGAGATTATATTGACGATCTTGAATATATTAACTCCTTAAGCGGTCTGGAAAAATTAAACGGATCTACGGTTTTTATAACCGGCGCAACCGGCATGATCGGAAGCGTGCTTGCCGACGCACTTATCTACCGAAACGAAAAATTCGGTGCCGACATCACCGTTCTTGCCCTTGCAAGAAATGCCAAGCGGGCAAAGGCAAGGTTTGAGAAATATTCCAAAGACCCCCACTTTAAATTTGTGGAAGGGGATATAAATTTCCCATTAAAATTTTCCGAAAAGTTCGATTACATGTTCCACTGTGCCAGTAATACCCATCCAAAGGATTATGCTGACGTCCAAATAGGCACCGTGCTCACCGGGGTTGTGGGAACAAGAAACGCCCTTGAATACGCCGACATGTGCGGAGCAAAGCGGTCGGTGTTTTTGTCCAGCGTGGAAATTTACGGAGAAAACAGGGGAGACGTGGACAGATTTTCAGAACAATACCTGGGATATATCGACTGCAACACCCTTCGAGCCGGATACCCGGAAGGAAAGCGAGCGGGAGAGGCGCTTTGTCAGGCATATATAGAAAAAAGGGGAATGGACATTATTATTCCCCGAATTTGCAGGGTTTACGGCCCCAGCATGCTTAAAACCGACAGCAAGGCCCTGGCCCAATTTATAAAAAAGGCCGTGGCATATGAGGACATAGTGCTTAAAAGCGAAGGAACCCAGCTTTTCTCATACTGCTATGCCGCCGATGTGGTTGCCGCTCTGCTGTTTCTGCTCATAAACGGGGAAAAAGGAGAAAGCTATAACATTGCCGACGAAAGGTCGGATATAAGACTTAAGGAGCTTGCGGCCATACTTGCCGAAACTGCCGGCAAAAACGTGGTTTTTGAACTGCCCGACGAGCAGGAAAGAAAGGGATATTCCAAGGCTACAAAAGCTTTGCTCGATCCCTCAAAGATAAATGCGCTGGGCTGGAAGGCACGGTACGACATAAGAGAAGGAATTGCAAAAACCGTAAAAATTCTGCGGGAGGAAGACCGATGATAAGTGTTATTGTTCCCGTCTATAATGTGGAAAAATATCTTTCGAGATGTGTTAATTCAATTCTTGAACAGACATATTCAGATTTTGAAATTCTGCTTGTTGACGACGGTTCTCCGGACAGTTGCGGAAAAATTTGCGATAACTTTGCAAGGACGGATGCCCGTATAAAGGCTTTTCACAAAGAAAACGGAGGTCTTTCGGACGCTCGTAATTACGGAATCGAACATTCGAACGGGGAATTTCTCATGTTTGTGGATTCCGACGATTATATTCACGCCGAAAATCTCGAGATCCTTTACCGGCTTATAACCGAAAACGACGCCGACCTTGCCGTATGTTCAGCCATGGACGTCTTTGAGGGCAAGGAGGTCAGCCAGGTCAGGGAAATAAAAGAGTTTGTGCTTTCACAGACCGAAAGCTATAAATATATGCTTAGGGGAGACGGCCTTCCCTCGGCCTGCAATAAGCTTTATCGAAGAGAGACGGTGGGAAATATCAGGTTCCCGGTGGGAAAGCTTTATGAAGACGGTTTTTTCACCCCTCAGATACTTAAAAATGTTCGAAAGACGGCAGTGACCTCAAAGCCCATGTATTACTATTTCCGCCGTGCCGACAGCATAACAACCAAGCCTTTCCGTCAGGGAGATTTGGATGTTATCGAGGCTTATGATATTTGTGTAAAGCAGGTTGAAAAGCTTTGTCCGGAGGCCTTGCCCTTTGCCATGTTCCGTTACCGTAACGCATATTTTAATGTACTTGACAAGATGCTCATGCGTAAGGATTATAAGTCCATTCCCGAATATAAACAGGTGGTAAAATATCTTAAAAGCCACACCTTGGAAATTGTTTCCGATCCGGGCTTCGGCAAAATGCGGAAAATTGCCGCCGTTGCGCTTAAATTCAGCCTCCCCCTCTATAAAAGAATTCTTTTAATGAAACAAAAAATTTATAAAAAAAAAAAAAAAAAAAAAAAAAAAAAAA
>CABMOR010000089.1 GCA_902388225.1 uncultured Oscillospiraceae bacterium
CAGAGACGGTCGTCAAACGCGTAGTATCCGCTTTCGGAACAGCCGAAGGGAGCCTTTCTTTCTTTTGCGGCCGCAAGCTGACAGTATATACAAAAGCTGAGCGCCTCATCGGCAAGTGTGTTTTCATAAGTGGGCAAAAGGAGAGCCGGCATGAAAAATTCAAAGGTTGTTCCGGTCCAGGAAAGCGGTCCGAAGTAACGGCCTTTTTTGCCAAGCATTCTTGAAAGTGCGCCCCAGTGCCTTTTGGGCACCTGACCGCTTGCCACGGCAAAGTAGCTCATCATTCGCGATTCGCTCATAAGCAGGTCGTAGTATGAATTTGACAGCTTTTTTTCCTTAAGGTCAAACCCGACCGAAAAAAGCTCTCTTTTTCGGTCATAAAAAATGTCGAGACGGGTTTTTTCGATAATCTTTTCTATGCGCTCTATAAGCTCCTTTGTATCGGGATATTCCGAAAGACCGTTTTTAAGAGTGTACAGACAGCACAAAAAATTTCCCGAATCCACCGAAGAACAGAACTCCGGCGGCAGGGGCCTTAGGGTTTTAATATCATACCAGTTAATGAGATTTCCGTGATATTTTTCCAGCTTTTCAACCGAAGAAATGGTATTTGAAACAAGCTCTGTCATGTGATGACCGTCGATTATCCCAAGGTCTGCCACCGCAAGAGCAGACAAAAGCATTAGGCCGATGTTTGTGGGGGAGGTTCGGCCAGCCTGGGAAAAAACAGGGGTTTTTTGAATGTTGTCGGGCGGCAGATAATTGTTTTGCTCGGTACAGTTGTCCTCAAAATATTGCCACATGGCAGTAATATATGACATAAGTGTTTCTGAAATTTCCCCGTCGGGAGTATAGGTCTTTGCCTTTCCGCTCTTTTCAAAGATATATATTACAATGGGACAAACAACAAAAAATATACCGAGAATCCTTTGGGGCAGAGGTAAAGCGACAATCATAATTATGCCGATAAGGACGGAATAAAGGCTGTTTTTTATGCAGGAAATAAGATCTCCTTTTGAGTTCTTTTCCGCATCGGCGGCGGTTGTCCATTCAAGCAGACGCTTTTTGGAAAAAAGCTGACGGTAAAGACCGCAAGCGGCGCCTTTGAGCGCCGTGACAGCAGAATTGACAAGGGTGCAAATACCGAAAAAAGCGCGAAGAAAAAGTATTTCGGCCTTTGTAAGCACGCGGGAATGATACCTTTGGGAAAGGCAAAAAACTCCGTCCCGAAAGAGTGTCAAAAGAAGCTCAAAGAGCTCGTATGAAACCACTCCGAGCAGTCCCATTGCGAAAAACAGCCATTTATAAGGCAAAAAGGCCGATATAATTACCGTCAAAAGACAGGTGAGGGGATTGAGAGCCCGGGTAATGTTGTCGGACAGAAATATTTTGTTCAGTAAAATTATGGGATTCTTTTCTCTTCTTCCTCCGAGATTTATAAAGGGCAAAAGCCATAACAGATTTTGAAAATCTCCCCTTATCCAGCGGTTTTGTCGGTCGTTATAACCCATGGAGGTCGAGGGACATCCGTCCATAATCTCGACGCTCGAACAAAGTCCGCACCTAAGATATGATCCCTCGAGAATGTCGTGGCTGAGGATTTTTTCTGTAGGAATACTTTCATCAAGACATTCAAAAAATGCGTCAATATTTATAAGACCCTTTCCGGAAAAAATAGAAACACCAAGCATATCCTGATAGGCGTTTTTGCAGAAGGAATTATATGCGCTTATGCCTCCCTTGCCGCACATGACTTCGGTGAAAAGATTTTTTCCTGCCCCTTTAGGGTCAAAGGAAATAACCGGCGCAAGTATTCCGTAACCTTCGGTGACAATGCCCCTTTTGGGACAGACAATGGGTTTATTTAAAGGATGGGCGGCGGCCGAAACCAGCTCCTCGGCCGAGCAAAAGCCAAGCTTTGTATCGCTGTCAAGGACTATGAGATTTTCGGTGCCTTTTAAAATGGAAAGGTTTCCCGTCACCTCAATAAACTCATTCTTTCCTGTTTTTATATATCTGACAAGTTCGGTTATTGCGCCCCTTTTGCGTTCCCAGCCGGCAAAAGCATTTTGCGTGTCAATTCTGACCCTCTTCCTCACCAAAAGAATAAACCGTCCGCCCAGTCTTCTGTTGAGCGCCTTAACCTCACGGGAAAGGGCGTTTATTCTTGCCTTGTCATCCGGCATTTCGGGAGAGGATGCTTCCTTAAGGTCGGCAAGTATGCAAAAATTTATGTGACCGTTAGAGTTTGCCTCAAAAATCTTTTCCATGTGGCTGCAAAGGGCGGCCGCATCCTTTGGAGAAGGAACAAGACAGGGAACGGTTACAAGAGTCTTTTGCTCTTTGGGAATCCCCCTTGAAAGCTCCATTTTCGGCATAAAATAAACGGGGTTATTTTTGGTGAAAAAATATTCGGTAAAGGGGCGTAAAAGCTCATGAAGAGGAATGTAAATGAACCATCCGATCCACCAAATTCCTGTTAAAATACCGATTAAAGTCGAAATCAAAAAGGGAAGAGCCGCCCTTGTGATTATGAATGCCCACCCCTTGATTTTCATGTTTTTTCTTTGCTTTGAATTTTCAAACAAATAATAGCCTATATGCCTTTTTCGGTCATCCGACTGTTTTCTGCATAGCTCGACAATTTCCTTCGCATATTGCTCCTCGGAAATGTTTTTTTGCGCCGCCTGTTTTGCACACAGCAGGCGGTAATGTGCCTTGGTTTTGGATGTCATTTTAAGGTAGACTCCCGCCGGGTCGGCGGTAAAAACCTTTTCGCAAGCCGAAAAACGGCTGATTATCTCTTCGAAATCGGTGTTTCTCAGCGAAAAGAGGGTTTTAATTCCCGTTTCGGCTTTGTCGGGAATATTTTGCTCGGCCGCCGTAACACAGCTTTCTATGGCGAAATAAACCGCAAGAGAGGGAAGGGCTGAAAGCTCCAAGGTGCCGAACCAGTCCTCTTTTTCCGCAAGATTTTTTATGAGTCGGTCGGAAAAGTCTTCTCCGAGAGATGATTTGCAAACCTCGACAGAACGGTCGGAAATCTCCCGGTTTTGGCAGAAAAATTCCGCCGCAGTATGTGCGTTTTGCCGCAGGAGATAAAGATTTTCACATATAAGCCGGCTTGTTTCGGAATTTGTTTTTTTGTGATTTTTCCTTGAAAAATCTTCGAGTAATTTGATGTTTTTTAAAAGCCTTGATTTGAATACTAAAGTTGTCATATTTTCCACCCGAGGTTTTTTATTTATTTTTGACCATTAAAGGCCGTTAAATACAAAAATCGGGTCTAAATATTTTTTATAAAATCATCAAATTTACTTGAATGTTTCTACAATATATAGTATAATCCTTTTTAAAGTGACTTATTATGCTTTGAGAGGAATCAATCTATGGCGTCTTTGCAAAACAACCGAGATTTTAATATAAATTCCGACGAGATAAACCGTCAAAAGGAGTTTTGCGAAAGAGACCGCGAACTGCTGCTTTCCCGCTTCGGAAGACCTCCGAAGGCTTTGGTCAAGGTTTACGGATGTCAGCAGAATATAAGCGACGGCCAGCGCATAGAGGGTCTGCTCAAAACCATGGGCTTTGACTTTTGCGACGAGCTTGACGACGCGGATTTTGTTCTTTATGACACCTGCGCCGTAAGAGGACACGCAGAGGACAGGATTTACGGAAATGTCGGTGCCCTCAAGCATTTTAAGCAACGGAGAAATAACCGTATAATCGCCCTTTGCGGCTGCATGGTTCAACAGCCCTCTGTGGCCGAAAAATTCAGAAAATCATATCCTCATGTCGACCTGCTTTTCGGCACCCATGTCCAGTATAAACTGCCCGAACTGCTTTATGAGCTGCTTTCCCGGGGGGGAAGGGTTTTCGATATTTCGGGAAGCGGCGTTATTGCCGAAAATGTTCCCACCCGCCGAACCGGCGTTAAGGGTTGGCTGCCCGTAATGTACGGATGCAACAATTTCTGTACCTATTGCATTGTCCCCTATGTCAGGGGAAGGGAAAGAAGCCGGGAACCCGAGGCCGTCATAAACGAGGCGAAGGAAATGATAAGTCAAGGGTATAAGGAAATAACCCTGCTTGGCCAAAATGTCAATTCCTACGGCAAAAATCTTCAAAACCCCATAACCTTTGCCGATCTTCTCAGAAAAATTGACGCTCTGGAGGGGGATTTTATCATAAGGTTTATGACCTCCCATCCAAAGGACTGTACCAAGGAACTTATTGACGCCATGAGGGAATGCAAAAAAGTTGCGCCTCATCTCCACCTACCAGTCCAGTCGGGAAGCAACCGAATTTTAAAGGCCATGAACCGCGTATACACCAGAGAAGGGTATCTTGAGCTTGTCAAATCGGTTAAGGATACCGTTGCTGACATTTGTCTGACCAGCGATATTATTGTCGGCTTTCCCGGAGAAACAAGGGAAGATTTTGAAGATACCCTGTCCCTTGTAAGGGAGGTTGGATATTCTTCGCTTTACACCTTCGCCTATTCCCCAAGGGAAGGAACCCCTGCTTCAAAAATGGAAGAACAGGTTTCTTCCGAAGAAAAATCCCGCCGGCTTTCGGAACTTTCTGCTTTACAGGAGAGTATTTCGGCAGAGCAAAACAAAAAATATCTCGGAAAAACTCTTCGGGTGCTTTGCGAGGGCAAGTCAAAAAAGCCGGGATTTTTAAACGGGCGAAGCGATGGAAATATCAATGTGGAATTTGAGGGAGACGACTCTCTAATAAATGAATTTGTAAATGTTACCGTTACCGAACCCCTTTCGTTTGTGCTTAAGGGCGAGATAAACGGATAATATAATAGTAAATTTTTCGGAGGAATAAAAATGGATATCATTGAACTTGCAAGACAGCTTGGAGCCGCCATTCAAAAGGAGGACGCCTATATTGCATACAGAGCTGCAAAGGAGGCAAATGACGCCGACGAGAAGCTTCAGAGTCTTATCGGAGAATTCAATCTTCAGCGTATGTCTCTTGCTAACGAGCTTCAAAAGCCCGAGGATCAAAAGAGCCGCAGCAAGATAGAGGAGCTGAACAACCAGCTTCAGAAGCTGTACGATCAGGTTATGAGCAACGAAAGCATGCAGAAATACAATGAGGCAAAGCAGGCCATGGACGAGGTATCAAACCGTGTGACCTCCATTATTGCCATGTGCATTGAAGGCGCCGATCCCGAGACCTGCGAACCGGCGGGATGTTCGGGCAGTTGTTCGACCTGCGGCGGATGTCACTAAGTCTGATTTATTTGAAAGGCAGGTGAGGGCAGTGGCTTCTCTCTCTCCCATGATGGCACAATACTTTAAAATCAAGGAAGAAAATCCCGGAACAATACTCTTTTTCCGTTTGGGCGATTTTTATGAGATGTTCTATGATGACGCAAAACTTGTGTCAAAAGAGCTGGAGCTTACCCTCACCCAAAAAGCCTGCGGTCAAGAGGAAAAGGCGCCCATGTGCGGAGTTCCTTTTCACAGCTGTGAAGGCTATATTGCCCGTCTGGTTGAAAAAGGATATAAGGTGGCAATTTGTGAGCAGACCGAGGACCCGGCCACGGCCAAGGGTCTTGTCAAGCGTGGTATTGTCCGTGTGGTCACCCCCGGGACGGTCACCGAAAGCAGTATGCTTGACGAGGGAAAAAATAATTTTCTTGCCTCGGTTTACAGAAAGGAAAACACTGCCGCCATTGCCTTTGTCGATACCTCCACAGGTCAGTTTTATCTCACCGAGCTTTCGGGTGATGATGTGGATGACAAAATAATAAACGAGCTTGGAAG
>CABMOR010000090.1 GCA_902388225.1 uncultured Oscillospiraceae bacterium
CTTGTTAAGTGCACCTTAAAAAGAGTTTCAGGCACCGAAAACCCCGTTAAAGGCACCGAAAACCCCGTTAAAGGCACCGAAAACTCACAAATTATATTAAATCAAATTAAATTAAATAAAAGTATTACGGGGACAAGCTCGCGCTTTGTCCCGCCCACCCTCGAACAGGTCACCGAGTATTGTAAGCAGCGGAAAAACCGGGTCGACCCGGAAAATTGGTATGATCACTACTCCTCTAACGGGTGGATGGTCGGCAGAACCAAAATGAAGGACTGGAAGGCCGCCGTTCGTACTTGGGAGAAAAACAATTTTTCGAAAAAGGCCGAGCCGGAAAACAAAAAGAAATCCTACGATATGGACGAGATAAGGAGGCTTATTAATGACCAATGAGGAAATTATACGCGCCATACGACATAGGCTTCCGGTCAAGGCCGAAATACCGTCCGGCGGTTCGGTAATAAAAATATATTGTGAACGCATTACCGAATATATTTTGTGGATAGACAGATACGGCGTAATGCAAAAGTCGGTCAATGTTATCGAAAGCACAACCGGAACGCTTTACAGAGTGAACGCCGATCGTGTTAGTCCCGCCGGATCAGACCTTATCAGAAAATAATTTTTAGGAGGATAATTATGACAGAACAGGACAGAGGAAGCTTTGAAACAATAATCGAGGCTTTCGGAAAAGAGGCACAGATGATTGTTGCCGTGGAGGAACTTGCCGAGCTTCAAAAGGAGATCACCAAAAAGCTGCGGCAGAAAAAAGGAAACATATTCGGCCTTGTGGAAGAAATGGCCGATGCCGAAATAATGATTGACCAGCTGAAGGTTATGTTTAATATCGGCGACAAGGAACTTGCCACCGAGCGGAACTACAAGATAAACCGCACACTTGAAAAAATCAAAAAAGCAAAGGAGAAAAAGAACAAATGAACAGTGTTAATTTAATCGGCAGACTTACCGAAAATCCCGAAATGAGACAGACACAAGGCGGCACGGCGGTGACGAACTTCTCTATTGCCGTTCCCCGTGATTACAAGGATCAGAACGGCGAATATCCCACCGATTTTATTCAGATACAGGCCTGGCGGCACACGGCCGAGTTTGTGTGCAAATACTTTGTCAAGGGCACCAGGGTTGGCATTACCGGGCAGATACAGACCTCCAAATACAAAGACCGTGACGGCAACAACCGCACATCGGTTTATGTCATCGCAAGCGGGGTGGATTTTGCCGACGCAAAGAAGGATACATACGGCGGACAAGTTTCTCCGCCTGCGGAACCCTCATATGAAGAAGTACAGCAGTCTTTCAATGACAATGACGATGATTTACCGTTTTAGGAGGAAATATGAGCATACAGCACGAAGCACGGGAGCAGGAAGCTCTTTTCCGATGGGCGAACTTTGCGGCCGGAACAATGCCGGAGCTCAAGCTTCTTTATCACATTCCCAACGGTGGAAGCAGGAATAAGGTTGAAGCGGCGAACCTTAAACGGCAGGGAGTTAAAGCGGGTGTGCCCGACCTTTTTCTGCCCGTAGCACGGGGCGGATACCACGGACTTTATATCGAACTCAAATACGGAAAAAACAAAACATCAAAAAATCAAGATAAATGGCTGTCGGCAGTGTCAAAGCAGGGGTACTGCGCTATGGTGTGCTATGGCTGGGTCGAGGCAAAGAAGTCTATTTGCGAATATTTGAAGGGAGAATGAAATGAGTAAATACATAAATGTCGAGGAGATTGAAAAAGTATTGTGTAACTTTGTTCCGCTTAATCTTCTTATGAAAAATAACTCATCCGAAGCATCAAGCAGCCTCGAATATATTGCTAAAATATTATCCGTAAAATCAAAGACTGCTGATGTTGTAGAGGTTTGTCGTTGTGAAAAGTGTAAATACTATATTCTTTTCAACGGAAGAGATATGTGCAAGCGGAGAGCGCTTTATAATGACTATTTTAAAGAATATTACGGCTTAACTGCTACCGATAAATATAACTTTTGCAGTTACGGAGAAAGGGAAGAAATCGATGAGAGATGAAGAAATAATAGAGGTTTTAGAACTGTGCTGTACACAAGACGGGCAAATTCCTTGTTATGATTGCCCCTGCTGGGATGATGGTGTGCAAAAATGCGAGGGGTTAAACCATACTGACCTTTTAGGCCTTATCAACCGCCAAAAGGCAGAGATTGAGAAACTAAAAAGTGAAAACGAGATACTTTCCTATAATGCTGATAATGCATTTCAAGAGGGGTTGAATGAGTGTCGTGAACTTTTTGAACCCGAAATCAAATCCGAAGCATACAAAGAGTTTGCGGATAGGTTAAAAATGAATATCACAATAAACAATACGAATGACGGATATTTAGATTACTCTGTTGATTATCACTGCTTGATGGAGGATATTGATGACCTCGTAAAAGAAATGGTGGGTGAGGATAATGGCTGAATTAAAACCCTGTCCGTTTTGTGGGAGTTACGATATTGCAGTTGAAACAATAGAGCAAACAAAAGAGGTGTATTTTCAATGTAATGTTTGCCTTATTGAACAACAACTTTACAAAGATTTCAAAAGTGCATTAGAACATTGGAACAGGAGGGCTGACAATGGCAACTTGTAAGGATTGCTTCTATGAAAGTGTCTGTTTAAGGCAGTATGGCAAAAACCTATATATTTGGCAAGCGGACAACGGTTGCAAAAATTTTAAAGACAAATTCCGATACATAGAATTACCCTGAAAGGTGGGGGATACTGTTTACTTCGTATATGAAGAATATGACGAGGAGGGTGTCAATAGATGTGTTTTTGATTGCAAGGTGGAGCAATTAGGAGTTGACAGTAAATCCGTGTGGTTTCAACTTAAACTCCCGTTAGGTATTAAATTAAGCGGGTATTTTAGAGACAATAAAATTGGCAAAACAGTATTCCTCACCAACGAGGAAGCGGAAAAAGCGTTAAAGGAGCGTGAAAATAAATGAAATGCTATTCTACCCAAAAAGCAAGAACAAAAGCCATTGAAGATATGGCAACGGTGATGTATGTAGCGGTTGCAAATGTACTGACCGACAAACTGAATTTCGGCAAGGTCAAGGTTCAGCAGACCTTACGGCAGATTGAAAAGGTCTTCGATATGCTTGCCGAAGGGCGGATGTCTCTTGACGATTGCAAATCGGTGCTTTATCAGGAATACGGGGTGACAATCAAATGAAACGACGGTGCAGACGGGTTCATCCGTGCGAAAGCTGTTACATGAAGCTTAGATCATGCCGATATGAGAAATGTCAGCGGTGGAGAGAATGGTTCGCCGCAGAGTGGAACGAAATTAAGGATATGTTTTGCGAAATTAAAAGAGGAGGACAAAATGAAAAAGAGAAAAATAATTGAGCTTATATCGGGATATGTCATATGCGGTCTGTCCGGGTTTGTGATGTCACAAGGATTTATATACATAAGCGCGTTTAAATTCGTGCTTGGGACATTGCTCCTTGCTGTAGGGATTTTCTTTGTGGTCAAGGGATCGTATGTTGAATAAAAAAACAGGAGGATAGTAAAGAGAAAAAGATATGAAGCACCTTGGAGATATAACGAAGATAAACGGAGCTGCCGTTCCCGCTGTCGATGTCATCATTGGCGGCAGTCCGTGCCAGGATCTCTCTGTTGCGGGTAAGCAGGCAGGGCTTGCCGGTGAACGGTCCGGGCTCTTTATGGAGCAATTACGGATAATAAAAGAAATGAGGAGGGCTGACCTTGAACGAGGCAGAACAAATGAGTCTGTTCGACCGAGATATATGGTGTGGGAAAATGTGCCCGGAGCTTTCAGCTCCACAAAAGGAGCCGACTTTGGAGCCGTGCTCCAAGAAACAGCAAAAGTGGCCTGCGAACAAGCCCCCGCTGTTCCTATGCCTAAAAACGGATGGCCTCCCGCCGGATGCCTCACCGATGTGGGAGGACAATGGAGCATTGCGTGGCGAGTATTTGATGCACAGTTTTGGGGTGTGCCCCAAAGACGAAAACGCATCGCACTTGTCGCAGATTTTGGAGGCCTCACCGCACCCGAAATACTCTTTGAGCGCCAGGGCGTGCCTGGGTATATTAAACCGTGCGGAAAAGAGGGGCAAGCAGCTCCCGGAAATATTGAAACTTGCTTTAATACAGCAGGCTCAACGAGGGGGGCTTATTGCATACAAGGTAACTGCATCGACAGCGCCGACACCGCAGGATGCAACGGAAAAGGATGGATCGAGGGCGTAAGCTACACCCTTAACACCATTGACCGCCCCGCCGTACTCCCTTTTGAGCCCAAGGCTTTTGGGATATGCTCATATTCCTCAAACAGTATGAAGTCAAGCAACCCTCACAGTGGAATATATGAGGCTGATACATCGAGAACGCTTGACCTAAACTGCGGCAACCCGACCTGCAACCAGGGGGGGCATTGCGGTTGTAAACCCTTTTGTATCTGCCCCTCAACTAACGGGGGGGCTAACCCAAACAGTACACATTTTCGATCCGGCGCAGATAGCAAGCAAACTGCACCGCAACCAAATGCTTGCGGGAGCACCGTGCCACACAATGCACAGGCTTGCACCTCCGGCAATAGTGATCCGATCGTCTTTGAGCCAGGATCCTGCTCCCGTGTTGGCGGGCATATCTGGCAAGACGGAAAAGCACCGGCTTTGAGAGCGCAAAGCGGCGATAATCAGCCCGCCATAGCACTTGAAAACCATCCGGCTGACAGCAGGGTTAAAATTGTCGAGGATGGTATAGTACAAACCCTCAACGCCCGAATGGGCACCGGGGGTGGGGAATGTTCCCCTCGTTATGTGTACGATCCCCGGTTTTGGAACATAGCAACGCCGGAGCAACCGATGTTTACCCTGCTGGCAACAAGCTACAAGGATCCGCCGGTTGTAATAATGGAGGTACAAATGTGATGATAATGTTTGAAAATTACCAATTTGCAAATTGGCGCCCTGGCTGCGGAACGCTTAAAGCCAGCGGCGGCGATTACGGGGGGGCTCGGAAAATTTGATCGTATACCAATACTGGAACGGCGAACAAGTAACCGACACCCTCACGGCAAGTAATGCAGGAGGAGAACAACGGATGCCAGACAAACAAAACTTTAATTGTGTAGTGGGCATAGACGGATACAATGCCGCTTTTACCGGAGATAAATCCGCAACGCTTGGCGTAAATTGTGGGCAATCCACAGGGCGCAACGGTGTATGTGAGGAACAAAGCCAGGCACAGTACATTGTGCGGAGGCTTACACCGCTTGAATGTGAACGCCTGCAAGGCTTTCCGGACGGTTGGACGGATATAGGCGAATGGACGGACAGCAAAGGCAAAGTACATAAAGAGAGCACCGACAGCGCACGCTACAAAGCCCTTGGAAACAGCATAGCCATACCGCCTTGGAAGTTTGTCCTGCAAAAGCTTTCGAGTTTTTGCGGCGAAAATCCCACAATGGCAAGTCTATTCGACGGTATCGGCGGTTTTCCACTGATATGGGAAAGCCTTAACGGCAAACGCTCTTGTATATGGGCAAGTGAAATTGAGGAATTCCCTATTGCCGTAACAAAATATCACTTTCCGGAGGAGGAATGAAGATGAAGTTTAACAAAAAACAGAACTTGGGGCTGGGATGTCTGGGGGAACAAGATGTGACAATGACTCTTAAAGAACTATCCCAGCTATACCACCTAAAACGGGAAATCGGGCACGATCGGGAACGGCTCGCACGGCTCAGGGCACGGAGAG
>CABMOR010000091.1 GCA_902388225.1 uncultured Oscillospiraceae bacterium
CGTCCTGCCTTGCGGTGACCTTTTCCTTGACAAATTTCACATTGTTTACGGCAAAGTCCACCGGAGCGCCGTTTGACATGTTAAACCATGTAAATCTCATACGCCCCACAGAGGTCCAGTCGGCACTTTCAACGGCAGGAGGAATGTCGCTTTTTAGTATTACGAATCTGTTCCAGCCCTTTTTAATGCTTTGCGCCGAAATGTTTATGTTGTATCCGTCCTGGGATCTTATATCGGAAATGAGATTTATTTGGAAATAGTCGTCTTTTCGCCCGGCAAGGGAGCTGTAATCCTCCGAACACCAAATGTCGGCCGAAAGGGCATTGTAGTTTGAGCTGTCGGCAAAGATGCTGTTGGAGTATTTGAGAATGGCCATGGAACCGACGCCGGCATTGTTATCGGTGCAGTTGTCGGGATTTGAGATGTATATACCGGTTTTTTGGTCCACGGTTTTAAGCTCGACAGAGGAGGCAAATTCTCCCCAAACTCCGTTGACGGAGTCGCCCTCGGTGAGATATAGGCCGTCCTGCTTTTCGGTCGGCTCGACCGATTTTGTGGAAGAAATAAGGCAATACCAGTCGACATGCATGCGGCTGTTGCCGGAATTGTTAAGCTGTTCGGGAGGGAGCCAGGCCACGCCGTTTAAGGTGTTTCCGCTGACGGTTGGAGCCGAATCCAGCACCAAAAACCGATTTGATCCCTCGTCATATTCGGCAAGCACGATAAAGTGGCCATATGCCACATGGGCGATAGCCACATTTCCGTATTCGGTCAGGTGATTTTTAAGACCCGGGGAATTTATGTCGGCCCAGACACTTGCAGCCGGGACGGTTATATTATATTTTTCACCGAATTTTGCCTCCAGTCTCGGATAGACGACCGTTCGGTCGGTGCCCCCCGAGGGATCCCAGGTTCCGTTATATCCGTTGATATCGTGAGCCCAGGTGGCAATTTCATTGATAGCGGCGCCAACGTCGCTTATTTCGTTAAGATAGTTAAAGGCGTTGACCGTCGAAAGAATTCCGCAGCCCGTGCCGGCAATGGTGCCCTGTCCGTAAACCCAGCTTGCCCATCGGCCGTCATATTGGCTGTATGCCGTGGCCTCGGCCTGAGAATCAAAGGAAAAAGCGCACGGAACAAGAGAAAAGGCCAGAACGGCGCAAAGAAGAAGGGCCAGTATCTTTTTTTTAATTATTTCCGGCATGTTGGTTTAATCCTTTCTTTGGGTGATCTTTTTCTGTATCCTTATGTCCTTTCCCGAAAGGTTTTTCCAGTCAAAACAGCCGATAATGCGGGAAAAAATTCTGTCGCCGTATTTACTTTCAAGCTGGTCGGGGGAGAGATTCGTGCTTATAACGGTTGGCTTTTTGGCAATTATGCGGCTGTTCAAAATGTTATAAAGAGCCGACTGGGTAAAACTCGTGGAAAATTCCGCCCCAAGGTCGTCCAGCACGCACAGATCGCAGGAAATCAGCCCTTCGGAAATTCCAAGGTCGCTTTTTCCGAAGTTTTCCCGCTCAATAAGATTAAAAAAATTCTGAGCCGAATTATACATGGCGGAATAGCCCTTTTCCACAACCTCCCTGACTATGGAAAGGGAAAGGTGGGTCTTTCCGAGACCCGTACCTCCGCTGAAAATCAGATTGTCCGTTTTTGGAAAGCTTTTTGCGAAATCCTTGCAGGTGAGCAAGATTTTCTCCATGTCCTTTTTGTTTTCACCTTCATAATAATCGAGGGAGAAGGTATCAAAGGAAAAGCCGTCAAGGGGGAGTTCCTTGCAAAACCCGGCGTATCTCAAGTCGGATTTAAGCCGCTTAAGGCAGTCGCAGGTCTCTCCGTTTTCACGAATGCCCTGGTCCTTACATAAAGAGCATTGGTAATGAGGATTTATGTAATCGCTTTCATACCCATGATTCTTAAGGCATTTTTCCTGAGCCTTTTTAAGGGCCGCCATCTCCTGCCGGATTTTTTGACCGCTATTTGCATCCCCCGAAGCCGAGGCTCTGATGAGCTCCCTTGAAAGCTTAACATAGCTTTGCTCGAAGTGTGCAAAATCCTCAAACTGCCGGCAAAGCTCCCGCTTTCTTGAAAGGGCAAGCTCCTCGGCACGCTGGCGTCTGAGGCGAAGGCGGTCTTTGGCCTCTTGGTTTATGTTAAAGGTTAGGTTCATTTTCTTTACCCCTTACGGTATAGGAAGTCTTTTATGTCGTCCATGTCGTAGGATTTTTTCTCCGACATTTCCTTTCGGGCGGTATCCTTTGTCTTTTGGGGAATGTCCTCGGGTTTTTTGATACCCTTCTCATGCCATGCTCCCAGCACCTTGTTCATATAGGCAAGGCTCATTTTTCCGGTGTGGTCGACGCTTGCGTCATAGGCAAGCTTTATCATCTTTATGTTGAACTTCCATTCCCTGAGCCATCTTGTGGCATAGGTCTGTTCATTCTTTGAGGGGACCGGACGGTCGATTCCGAAGGCCGAGGCAATTTTTCGCCATTCCTGACGGCTTCTTTCCAGTTCGACAATGTGATTTTCGGCCTTTGCCACCGTGTCAATGCCTTCCTCAATCCAGGAAAGGGCGGTGGCTTCTATGTATCTTATGTTACCTTTTGAAAGGGCGCAGGCATATTCAATGACCATGATTATTATTTCACAGGAAAGCCCCTCGCCGTCGTGAAGCCAGACAAGGGTTGTCATTTCGGCGACCGAAAGGGTTCTGCCCAGTTTGTTTTGAGCCTCCTTGAGCAAAAAGGCAACCTCGGCCGATTCGGCCGCCCGTTGGGAAATCTCATAGCGAGAAATTTTCTTTTGTTCCGTCCGTTTGACAGCCTTTTTGACCGGCTTTTCTTCCGATTCTTTTTGTCCGAGTTCTTGACGGGTGACGGGCTTTTCGGCCAAAGCCGCGCAATTTGTGTCGGACACAATTCCATTGACAATCCAGTACTGCATGGCGTCGGCAATGTCGGCGGAACTGAGCCCCGTGTCTTTGGAAATTTCCGAAGGGTCTTCACAGCTTCCCCCTCGGCAAAAAAGCCAGAGCAAAACCTTTAACTGAGATGCTCCGGCAAGCTTTATGTGTTTTTCGACCACACTTTTCGGTAATACAAAAACATCCGAATAGGCGGCAGGTTCGATTTTATAGCCCATTTTTGTTTCCTTTATTCAATGTCTTCATACTGCTTTTCTCTAAGGGTTTCGGCACGCTTTAAAAGCTCGTTTTTACTGCTTTCGTCAAGCTGTCTGAACAAAAGCACAAGTTCCTTTTCGGCGCCCGAAAGGGTGGCCGAGCTTAAGGGCTTGTCGTTTTGCAAGCCGGAATAGGAAGAACCGCTGTTGTTCATGTGCTCAAAATTTTTCTCCCCGTCCAAAAGTTCAAAAACATCGGTGTTAAATATTTTTGCGATTTTCGCAAGCATTCCGATGCTGGGGACGGTCTTGCCAAGCTCGTAATATGAGTAGGTAGAACGGTCGATTCCAAGGGCCGCGGCGATTTGGGTTTGAGTGAAATTGTGTTTTAGGCGGCACTGTTTCAAATTTTCATTTATTTTCATAATTTCACCACCATTTAACATTATAAACGCACAAGGCCGTTATGTCAAATCAAAAAATTTTAAAAAGGTGAAAAAAGCACTTGAAAAAAGAAAGAACCTGTGATAGAATAACAAAGCATTCATTTTTCCGCCGTTGTCCTGCGGCGAGATTTAGTGTGCAAACATTAAAAAGAACGGTCCAATGCCTCCCGGGTTTTTGTTCCCATTGAGGTAAGAACGCTCAGAAATAACAGGAGGATTTTAAAATGGACGCACTCAAAAAACTGACAGAGGGACAGCTTAAGGCCGAAGCCCCCGAGATTGTTATCGGTAACACCGTCAAGGTGCATGTTAACATCAAGGAAGGCGACAGAGAGAGAATCCAGATTTTCGAAGGAACCGTCATTGCAAAGAACGGTTCGGGAATTGCCCAGACCTTCACCGTACGCCGTGTTTCCTACGGAGTCGGCGTGGAACGTGTCTTCCCGGTACATTCCCCCAACGTTGTTAAGGTCGAGACCACCCGCAACGGTCGCGTCCGCCGCAGCAAGCTTTATTATCTGCGTGATCGCGTCGGTAAGGCGGCAAAGGTTAAAGAGCAGGTAAGATAAGCTTTTTGTCCTTTTGCGTCTCTTTTGACGCTGTGAAAATGCCCCGCTTTTTTTGTCGAGGCAGTTGCTTTGTCAAAAAACCTGTGATGATGCCTTTGCACTTCGCAGGTTTTCTTCATTTAACTTCCAAATTAGTAAAGGACGGTCTTTTTATGGCGGAAAAGACGGAAATAAACGAGAAAAAACAGGGCCGCGAGCTTATCGAATGGGTAGATTCGGTGGCCATATCGGTGCTGTGTGTTGTTTTGCTTTTTACATTTGTTTTTCGCATGGTGGGTGTAAAGGGCACCTCCATGCAGGACACCCTCCAGTCGGGAGACAAGGTAATAATCTATAATCTTTTTTACACCCCCAAGGCCGGCGACATAGTGGTCATTTCCCGTTCCGACCTTATTGAGGGGGACGGGCAGACTGCCGAGCCCATTATAAAAAGGGTTATTGCAACCGAGGGGCAGACCATCCGATTCGATTTCGACTCGGGGGCGGTTTATGTCGACGAGCAGCTTCTCGACGAGCCGTATATAAAGGACAAAACAATTCCCGGGCGCATACCCATGGAAAATCCCTATACCGTTCCCGAGGGACATGTTTTTGTCATGGGAGACCATCGCTCGGTCTCCAAAGACAGCCGTACCGCCGAGGTCGGAGCCATCGACACCCGATACATTCTCGGAAAGGCGATTTTCCGCATTTTCCCCACAAACAAGGCAGGGGTAATTTCATAATGAGCGAACCTGTTTCAATTCAGTGGTTTCCCGGCCACATGGCCAAAACCCGCCGTCTTATGACCGAAAGCCTCCCCCTCATAGACGGGGTGGCCGAAATTATCGACGCGAGAATTCCAATATCAAGCCGAAATCCCGACCTTGACGCCATAATAAAGGATAAACCCAGGATTATCCTCATGAACAAGGCCGACATTGCCGACCCCGACGCCAACAAAAAATGGACGGCCTTTTTTAAGGAGCAGGGGACAGAGGCGCTTTTGGTGGACTGTAAGACCGGAAAGGGTCTTTCAGGTTTTTCGGACAGGGTAAAGGCGGTCATGGGCGACCGGCTTGAGAAGTTCAGGGAAAAGGGAATGACCGGCCGCACACTCCGGCTTATGGTCGTGGGTATTCCGAATGTCGGAAAATCCTCCTTTATAAACCGAATGGCCGGGAACAACAAGGCCAAGGTGGCCGACCGTCCCGGCGTAACCCGTGGGAACCAGTGGTTTTCCATGGGAAAAGGAATAGAGCTTATGGATACGGCGGGGGTGCTTTGGCCGAAATTCGACGACCTGACGGTGGGGGAACGACTTGCCTTTACCGGAGCGGTTAAGGATGTGGTTACCGATACCGAACAGCTTGCCATGAGACTTCTCGAGCTTATGAACTGTCATCACGCCAAAAATCTTTTTGAGCGTTATAAGATAAATCTTCCAGAGGATGCAAAGGGGTATGAGCTTCTTGAGGCCGTGGGCAGAAAGAGAGGCATGCTTATTTCGGGGGGCGAGATCGACACCGAAAGGGCGTCTGTAATGGTGCTTGACGAATTCCGAGGAGGAAAGCTGGGTCGGATAACCCTGGAATTTCCGGAGGATTTATAA
>CABMOR010000092.1 GCA_902388225.1 uncultured Oscillospiraceae bacterium
GACAGATTTGAGCTTTACTCCCCCTGCAGGGAATATTGCCGCATAAAATACGGGGAGGCCCCCATAATGGCTCAAAAGCTTTCGGGGTTGACAGCCGCCTTTGCCCCTTTCGGAACCCACGGCCTTATTCTCCCCAATTCCCAAACCCCTGTCTTCTCCCAAAATCCCCACGAGGGGTTTTGCCTTGATGAAAATTTTTTGTCGGTATTTAATGAAATGGATTTTCCGAAAAATGCAAATAAAGAGCTGTTTTTAGAAGCTTTTTTTGAAAATTTTTGTCCTCCGAAAATTCTTGAAGCTTGTCCAAAATCCGTGGTAAATCAAGGGTTTTCGGCAGATTTAAACTATTTTATAAAAATTTTTTCTGCTTAATTTTCAAAAAAAGGTTGCAATTTTGTAACATTTGTGTATAATAAACATGTTACAATTCTGTTACCAAACCAAAAAGGAGTTCCTTTAAAGTGGACATTAAGCAGAAAGCAGTCGGTGCGGTTAAGATTCTTTCCCAACGCATTGGCTGTGACAAATACAATCTGACAAAATTTATAAAAGGACTTGTTCCTTCGGCTCTTTCTCTGGCCGTTGTCCTTACGGCCTTCTCTGTTTTTGCCGGGCAGACCCTTGCATATGAAGTGGAATATGAAGGAGAAACTGTGGGTTATGTTGCCCAACAGTCTGAGCTGACCGAGGCCCTCGACGCCCTGGATTCTCAAATTATCTGCGGCGGTGTTGCTCTTTCGGACGCCACCGCCTGCCATGCCAAATATGTTAATCCCGAAAGCATTTCGGATGTGCCTTCTCTTTGCGACAGCATTATTTCGGCTTTAGGTAACCTTTCTAAGGGCGTCGGTCTTTTTATCGACGGAGAACTCGCCGCCGTTTGCAAAACCCGAGAGCCCTTAGAAAACCTACTGAACGATATTGCCCAAAGCTACACCCTGACGGTCGATGAGCAACCCGTTCCCTTTTCAAACTATATTGAATATGTCGACGGCCTTTATAAAGATGAGGAAATAACCGACCAGCCCGACCGTTCAACCGTCATGAGCAAGCTGACCTATGCCGTCACCCGAACCGAAATAAAGACCGAATACATCATGTATGATTACGAGGAAGTGGCAAATTCCGACCTTCCCGAGGGCACCTACCGCGTCAAGACCGAGGGTGAAATGGGAGAAAAACAGGTGGAATATATCATTTATTCGGAAAACGGAGTCGAGCTTTCCCGCACCATAACCGGCGAGGTCATAACCAAAGAGCCCATTGCAAAGATTGTGGAGTACGGCACCAAAAAGGCTCAGCCCACCGCCGAAGTGACCGTATCAAATTCGGCTCCCGTTTCGGACAATCAAGGTACAGCTACATTTTGCTGGCCTCTTGACAATGTAAGCGGAGTTTATATTTCGGCCTATTACGGAGACGGAAGAAGTCACAAGGGTATAGATATCTGTGCTCCGAGAGGGACTTCAATATATTCCGGCGAGGCCGGAACGGTCACCGAGGTCGGCTATGACTCGGGCTGGGGAAAATATGTTAAAATCGACCACGGCAACGGTATTGCCACCCTTTATGCCCACTGCTCCTCCACCTCGGTCTATGAGGGGCAGACCGTCGCCCGAGGACAGTATATTGCCGCCGTGGGAATCTCCGGTCGTGCCACCGCATACCACCTCCATTTTGAGGTTCATGTAAACGGCACCCGCGTCAACCCAGCCTCTTATCTCGGACTGTAAAACATCATTGTTAAATATCAGATTGTCTTATATATAATATTGATATTTTAATAAATAATTTTGATAAAAACATTGACAAGTGCCTTTGTTTGTAAGATAATAAAGGTGCTTGTTTTTTTATTTTTTTAACTACCAAAGCTGTCGAAAGGATTGAAGAAAATGGGAAAAAATATTGCCGAAAAAATCATATCGGCTCACCTTGTCAGCGGCGAAATGACCGTTGGCAGCGATATAGGTTTGAAAATTGATCAGACCCTGACTCAGGACGCCACCGGCACCATGGCATATCTGGAATTTGAGTCCATGTGAGTGCCGAGAGTCAAAACCGAGCGTTCGGTTGCCTACATCGATCACAACACCCTTCAAAACGGATTTGAAAATGCCGACGATCACCGTTTTATCCGCACGGTAGCCAAGAAACACGGCATTTATTATTCCCGCCCGGGCAACGGCATCTGCCATCAGGTTCACCTTGAACGGTTCGGAATTCCCGGAAAGACCCTTATCGGTTCGGACAGCCACACCCCCACCGGCGGCGGTATCGGAATGTTTGCCATGGGTGCCGGCGGAATGGATGTTGCGGTCGCCATGGGCGGAGGAGAATATCATATAAACATGCCTGAGGTTGTCAAGGTAAACCTAACCGGAAGACTGCGGGACTATGTATCGGCCAAGGACATCATTCTCGAGGTTCTTCGGGTGCTTTCGGTCAAAGGCGGAGTCGGACGGGTTATTGAATACGGCGGCGAAGGAGTAAAATCCCTGACCGTTCCCGAGCGTGCCACAATTACCAACATGGGCGCAGAGCTGGGCGCCACCACCTCGGTTTTCCCGGCAGACGAGGTGACAAAGGAATTTTTGAAGGCTCAAGGACGGGAGCAGGACTTTACCCCTGTTTTTGCCGATGAGGACGCCGAATATGCCAAGGTCATTGACATAGACCTTTGCTCCCTTGCCCCTGCGGCGGCCTGCCCCCATTCCCCCGATGCGGTCAAATCGGTAAAAGAAATCGGAGCAATAAAGGTCGACCAGGTCTGTATCGGCTCCTGCACAAATTCCTCTCTTCTCGACATGATGAAGGTGGCCGAGATTCTCAGAGGAAAGACCGTCTGCCCAACCGTCAGCCTGACCATCTCCCCCGGCTCCCGTCAGGTTCTTGACATGATGGCTCAAAACGGTGCCCTTTCGGACATCATCGCCTCCGGGGCAAGAATTTTGGAATGTGCCTGCGGTCCCTGCATAGGAATGGGTCAGTCCCCCAATTCCGCCGGCGTTTCACTCAGAACCTTCAACCGCAATTTTGAAGGAAGAAGCGGGACTGCCGACGCCAAGGTCTATCTTGTCAGCCCCGAAACCGCCGCTGCTTCGGCACTTACCGGTGTGCTCACCGATCCCACCACCCTCGGAAAAATGCCCAAGATTCGTCTTCCAAGGAAGTTCCTTATAAATGATAATATGATCGACCCGCCCGTTCCCGCCGAGGAAATGGACAGCGTAGAGGTTATCAAAGGACCCAACATAAAGGATTTTCCCGATTCTCACGCCCTCGAGGACGACATTACTGCAGATGTTGTGCTTAAGGTTGGCGATAACATCACCACGGATCACATAATGCCCGCCGGTGCAAAAATTCTTCCCTACCGTTCAAACATTCCCTATCTTTCAAACTTCTGCTTCGGTGTGTGCGACAAGGATTTTCCCTCCCGCTGTAAGGAAATGGGAGGTGGATTCGTGGTCGGAGGGGAAAACTACGGACAGGGCTCCTCCCGCGAACACGCAGCCTTGGTTCCGCTTTATCTTGGAATTCGAGCCGTCATCGTAAAATCCTTTGCCCGAATCCATCGTGCAAACCTCATTAACGCCGGAATCATTCCTCTGACCTTCAAAAATCCCGACGATTATGACAAGATTGATCAGGGCGACCGTCTCTCCCTTTGCGGTATCAAAAATGCCGTTGAAACTGACGGAAGCATTGTTTTAAAGAACGAAACAAAGGGCGATCAGTTCCGGCTTGAATGTCCCCTTTCCGACCGGCAGAAAAAGATGATTCTGGCCGGTGGTCTGCTCAAAATGTATAAATAAGAATTAAAATAAATTAAGGGTGAAAAATATGAATGAAACCATGATAAAAGAGGCCGCAGCAAAATTTGAAGCGGTGGTTAGGGAACAGCTCAAAAGAGTTGAACGCATGAAAAACGAAAAAGACTTTGTGGATTATGATTCTCTTGACAAGCTTATAATAGGCATATGCGGAGGCGACGGCATCGGCCCGGTCATAACAAAGGAGGCCGAAAGGGTGCTCAAATTCCTCCTGGCCGACGAGGTTGAGGCCGGAAAGGTTGAGTTTAAGGAAATCGACGGACTGACCATCGAACACCGGGCAGAGGTCATGAAGGCCATTCCCGACGATGTTCTCGAGGAGCTCAAGGCCTGTCATGTCATTCTCAAGGGACCCACAACCACTCCTCGTCAGGGCGATAAATGGCCCAACATCGAAAGTGCAAATGTGGCCATGAGAAAAGAGCTTGACCTTTTTGCCAATGTCCGTCCGGTCAAGGTTCCGGAAGAGGGTATCGACTGGACATTTTTCCGTGAAAACACCGAGGGTGCATATACCCTTGGCTCAAAGGGCGTAAATGTCACCGACGATTTGGCCGTCGACTTTACGGTCACCACCTCTCAGGGCACCGACCGCATAGCCCGCCTTGCCTATGAATATGCCAGAAAGAATCACAAGGAGAGGGTTTCGGTCATTACCAAGGCAAATGTAATAAAAACCACCGACGGTAAATTCCTCAATCTCTGCAAGGAGATAGGCAAGGAATATCCCGAAATAACCACAGACGACTGGTATATCGACATCACCACCGCCAAGCTTATCGACAAAAAGCGCCGTACAGACTTTAAGGTCTTTATTCTTCCCAACCTTTACGGCGATATTATAACCGACGAGGCAGCCGAGTTCCAGGGCGGCGTCGGAACGGCCGGAAGCGGCAATATCGGCAAGCGCTATGCCATGTTCGAGGCAATACACGGCTCGGCTCCCCGCATGGTGGAGGAAGGCCGTGACAAGTATGCCGATCCCTGTTCCATGCTCAGAGCAACCGTCATGCTGCTCTCCCATGTGGGAAAACAGGACAAGGCCGACCTTCTTTCCGAGGCGCTTGACATATGTATGTTCAAGGAAAAGAAATTGGTCATTACCGGCCGCGACACCGGCTGTACCTGCAACGAATTCGGCGATTATGTTATGGAAACAGTAAAAAAACTTACCAAATAAATCGGTGATAAAATGAAAAACGAGTCAATTTCCTTTTCGGTCATAAAAAGGCTTCCGAGATATTACAGATTTCTCGGCGAGCTCAAGTCCAACGGAATAATTCGCATTTCCTCCCGTGAGCTTTCCCAGCGAATGGGTCTGACCGCCTCTCAAATCAGGCAGGATTTTAACTGCTTCGGCGGCTTCGGACAGCAGGGCTATGGCTATAATGTGGAACAGCTTCACAAAGAAATAGGCTCCATTCTCGGAGTGCACAGCGGACACAAGGCCATCATCCTCGGCGCCGGTAATCTCGGACGCCTTGTTTCAAATCAAATTACCTTTGAAACAAAGGGTTTCTCGCTTATTGGAATTTTTGACCGCAAGGAGTCGCTGGCCGGTCAGATGATAAAGGGAATTCCCGTTCGCCACATTGACGGACTGGACGAATTTTGCAGAGAAAACCTCCCTGAGATGGCGGTGCTTTGTATTCCTCCCGAAAGCGCAAGGGAGCTTGTCCCCGTGCTTATAAAGCTGGGAATTAAGGCCTTTTGGAATTTCAGTCATTATGACGTTGCCCTAAATCACC
>CABMOR010000093.1 GCA_902388225.1 uncultured Oscillospiraceae bacterium
ATTTTAGCCTTTAAAGCAAAACGGCATAGTGCGTCTACAATATCCGCAGCCCTGTCCGACTGAGGGAAAACACGATTGCCCCGTTCGGTTTTAAGCGGGACTTTAAGTCTATCTTCAAACAGCTCCATGGTGTCATTTGAGTTAAACCCGTAAAAAGCGCTGTATAAAAAACGCTGATTTTCGGTCACCGAGGAAATAAGTGTGTCGACATCGCAGTTGTTGGTAAGATTGCACCGGCCCTTTCCGGTAATAAGCACCTTTCTTCCGGGCCGGGCATTTTTTTCCACTATGAGAACGGTCATCCCTCTGTCGGCGGCAAATCCCGCAGCCGCAAGACCGGCCGCCCCTCCGCCTATAATTATAACATCGTATTTCATATCACTTTAAAAGCTTTGACACCCGCTTGTGCATACCGTTCATGTAAACCGTAATAAGCTGGGAAAGAGCAAGGTCGTATACAAAAAACATCACTTCTCCCCCGCAAAGCAGAATAAGGGGAGTGTATTTTCCGAAATCACCCATTCCCTCCATGGGTATTCCGAAAAGCTTGATAATTACAAAATACGCAAAGATAACGCAGACCGTAAAGGCGGCGAATTTAACCGCATATTCCAACACCCTCGAGGGGATTCTTTCAAAATAAGATTTAAGAATAGGATAAAAGCCGAAAAAACTCACGAACATCATGGCTGACTCCTTTTCACAGAGCAGCACGGTAAGTATGGCGGCGGCAACAAAGCTGCCAACAGCCCATTTTGAATCGATTTCTATTTTCAAAACGCAAAAGACCGCTCCCGCAAGCGCCGGAAGAGCAAAGGTAAGATAAGGAAAATATGCCGCAAGCATTATTACCACCGAAAGGGCGGTCATCACGCCGCAAAGGGCAATTTTTTTACTTTGTTTCATAGCGCACCTCTTAACAACAGGGAATTAAATCTCCGCCCATACACTCACAGCAGCAATCGGTACAGATAAGGGTGGAACAAAGGTCGCATCCGCTGCATCCCCCTGTGCCTCCGGCGGTGCGGTAGGCTCCGCCCGAACGCTGACGGTTTATGCTGTCGAAGGCCGAACGGTATTCGGCATTTGCGGGATCCATTCGTGTTGCGGTGGCGAAATTGGTGTAGGCGTCGTCAAACCAGCCCCTGCGGTGAAGCACCGAGCCGTTGAGAAAATACCATTCAGCGTTTCTCCTGTCAATAGGAACCCCGTCAAGCAGGGTCTGGGCATCGTCCAGACGGCCGGACATAATGAGATTTCTTATGTCGGCAAAATCGGTCTGTCCGCCGTATCCGCCGTATCCGCTGTTTGAACCGTTATATCCCCCTGATCTGCGTTCGGAAATAATGGCGTCATAGGCCTCGTTAATCTCCTTCATTTTTTCCTGAGCAAGGTCCGAAAGAGGATTACCGGCATAATTGTCAGGATGATATTTGCGGGCAAGCTCACGGTAGGCGTCTTTTATCTGATCGTCGGTCGCATTCCTTGACACTCCGAGTACCGAATAAGGATCTTTCATATTATTTCTCCTTCTTTTCCTGCTTTTCAGCTATTTTTTCCTGCTCAGCCGGCAGACCTTTATATAATATATTTTCCAAAATATCCCTAAAGTTTCTTATGTCCAAAAGCTCAAAGGCCGCTATGGCCTCGCTTATGCAGACATTCATTTCGGCCATAGCCTTTTTTGACACACTCTCGAAGCTTTCGCCCTCATATCTTGACAAAAGGGCATTAAACCGTCCCTTTTTTCGGTCGTCCTCAAAATCGTCAAGGGCGTCGGCAAGGTAAACCCACTTTCCTATGCAGTATCCCACACGGGAAAGAATTCGCTTTTGCGCGGGATTTTCAAAACCGTAGGAGGCTATCTCGGCAAGAGCGGCGGCCGACGGATGACAGCAACGGTCAAGGCTTGTTCCCCAATCTCTCTCGTATTCTGTCTGCAGAGCTAAAAATCCGTCTATTTTTTGGGATAACTCAGTATGCTTTTTTGCCGCTTTTTTTCTTTTAAAAGAGGCATACGGAAGCAATATACGATAGAAAAGCCTTTTAAAAAAGCTCTCGTCCTTTATATTGTCCTTTACCTTTCCGTAAAGCAGCAGCATGGCCACATCGGCCGAATATTCAAGGGAACTGTCGGATGTGCAAAGCTTGTTGCATTTAACAAGGGGGTTAAAACTGCACCTGCATTTTTCAAATCTCATGCCGCAGTCATCTGCAGTCGAAAGACGAAGCAGAGCAAGAAAAACGAAATCATAGCTAAGGGTAAATCTTGAGAAAATTCCGTAGCTTTTTCCCATCTGCTTGCAAAGAGAGCAATATATACCTTTGTATGCCTCATAGTCCCTCATTTTCATATCCGGCTTTGCCGCCTTAACATATCCGAACAAGGGACCACCTCCGATTTTTCAATTTCTGTTATTATACATTAACCTCAAAAAGAATAGTTGAACTCAATGTAAATATTACAGTATTTCCTTAAGGAAATGTCCGGTATAGGATTTCCTGCAGGCGGCAACTTTTTCGGGGGTACCGTTTGCCACAACACGCCCACCGCCGGTTCCTCCCTCGGGGCCAATGTCGATTATATAATCGGCGGTTTTTATGACATCCATGTTGTGCTCAATAACAATAACCGTGTTTCCGGCATCCACCAAACGTTGGAGCACATCAATAAGCTTGTGGACGTCGGCGGTGTGAAGACCGATGGTCGGCTCGTCGAGAATATATACCGTCTTGCCGGTCGCCCGTTTGCACAGCTCGCTGGACAGCTTGACCCGCTGGGCCTCTCCTCCCGAAAGGGTAGTTGCCGGCTGACCCAGCTTTATATATCCCATTCCCACGTCGCAAAGGGCCTGAATCTTACGGGCGATTTTGGGTATGGGGGCGAAAAATTCCAACGCCTCCTCTGCCGTCATTTCCAGCACATCGTAAATGCTCTTGCCCTTGTATTTTATCTCCAGGGTCTCGTGATTGTATCGGTGGGCCTTACACACCTCGCAGGGAACATAAATATCGGGAAGAAAATGCATTTCTATCTTGATTATTCCGTCGCCCTGACAGGCTTCGCATCGGCCGCCCTTGACATTAAAGGAAAATCTTCCGGCATTATAACCCCGTATTTTGGCGTCGGGGGTTTTGGCATAAAGCTCTCTTATGTCATTAAAAACTCCGATATACGTGGCGGGATTTGAGCGGGGCGTCCGACCTATGGGCTGTTGATTTATGTCGATAACCTTGTCGAGATTTTCAAGTCCCATTACCCCGTCGCATCTTCCGGTCTTTTTTCGGGCTCCGTTTAATGTGTTTGCAAGGGTCTTATAAAGCACCTCGTTAACCAACGAGGATTTGCCCGAACCCGAAACGCCGGTCACACAGACAAACTCTCCGAGGGGAAATTTAACGTCAATACCCTTAAGATTGTTTTCCCTTGCTCCCACAACCTCAATAAACTTGCCGTTTCCTTTTCTTCTGGTTTTGGGCACCTCGATGCTCTTTCGTCCCGAAAGATAGTCGCCGGTCAGCGACTCCTCACAGGCCATAATTTCCTCCACCGTTCCGGCACACACAAGGTTTCCCCCGTGAACGCCTGCTCCTGGGCCTATGTCGCAGATATAGTCGGCGTTAAGCATGGTTTCGTCGTCATGCTCCACCACCACGAGGGTATTTCCCAAATCTCTCAACTTTTTGAGCGTGGTGATGAGCTTTGTGTTGTCCCTTTTGTGAAGCCCGATGCTGGGCTCGTCGAATATATAAAGCACGCCCTGAAGAGAGGAGCCTATTTGTGTAGCCAGACGAATACGCTGGCTTTCTCCTCCCGAAAGGGTTCCCGATGAGCGGGAAAGGGTCAGATAACCAAGCCCTACATCCTTTAAAAAGCCCAATCTACTCTTTATTTCCTTTATTATGAGCTGACCTATCATCAGCTCCCGATTTGACAGCTTGAGATTCTCGATAAAATCCAGCAACTCAATCACCGACATACGGGAAAGCTCATCAATGTTCTTCCCTCCCACCGTCACGGCCAGCGACTTTTCATTTAGACGGGCGCCGTGACATTCGGGACAGGGCATGGCGGTCATATAGCCTTCAATATCCTCCCGTGAATAGGAGCTGTCGGTCTCTTTATATCTCCGTTCAAGATTGTTTATAACCCCCTCAAAGGTTCCTTCATAAGAGGTTGTCCGCCCTCCGAATTTTCGGCAAAGCTTTATCTTTTTGTCCCCCGTTCCGTAGAGCAACGCCTTTTGCGCCTCCGCCGGGATTTCCCCGAAGGGAATATCCAACGAAAAGCCGAAGTGATCGGCTATACCTTCGAAATATATCCGAGCAATGGAGCCGTATTCTCCGTTCATGCTCCAGCCACTGCCCTTAATCGCCCCCTGGTTTACCGAAAGAAGCTTGTTGGGCACAATGGCATCGGGGTCAATTTTCATGAAAACCCCAAGGCCGTCGCACTTTTTACAGGCGCCGAAGGGATTGTTAAAGGAAAACATTCTCGGAGAGAGTTCCTCGATGCTGACACCGTGCTCCGGGCAGGCATAATCCCGGGAAAACAGCATCTCCTCCCCGCCGATAACATCAACCAGCACAAGACTGCTGTGTTCAAAGGCCGTTTCAATGGAATCGGCAAGGCGGCTGCGAATTTCGGGAGCCACAACCAGTCGGTCAACCACAATCTCAATATTGTGTTTTTTGTTTTTTTCAATAGGTATTTCCTCGGTCAAGTCATACATGTTTCCGTCGACCCTTACCCTCACAAAGCCGCTCTTTCTCGCGCTGTCCAGCTCCTTGATATGCTCTCCCTTCCGTCCTCGGACTATGGGAGCCATTACCTGAATTCTGGTTTTTTCGGGAAGGGCAAGTATCTGCTCAACCATCTGATCCACCGTCTGCTGTTTTATCTCTCTTCCGCAAACCGGACAATGAGGAATACCGATACGGGCAAAAAGCAGTCTCATATAGTCATGTATCTCGGTGACCGTTCCAACGGTCGAGCGGGGATTTTTCGAGGTGGTTTTCTGATCTATGGAGATGGCGGGAGAAAGACCGTCGATGCTGTCCACATCCGGTTTTTCCATCTGTCCCAAAAACATTCTGGCATAGGAAGAAAGCGACTCGATATATCTGCGCTGACCCTCGGCATAGAGGGTATCGAAGGCAAGGGAGGATTTTCCCGAGCCCGAAACCCCAGTGAAAACAACCAGCTTGTCCCTGGGAATTGTCACATCTATATTTTTAAGATTATTTGCCCTTGCGCCTTTTATTACTATGCTGTCTCTCGGCATTGTCCTTCCCCTCTCTTATCTCCTTTATTCTGTCTCTCAAAAACGCGGCGTGTTCAAACTCCAGCATTTTTGACGCTGTATGCATTTCTCTCGTAAGCTTCTTTATAAGGGCTTCCTTTTCTTTTTCGCTCAGTCTTTTGACCGCACCCTTGTCAGGCACCTTCCCCGATATTTCAAGCACATCTCTGACATCTTTTACTATGGTTTTGGG
>CABMOR010000094.1 GCA_902388225.1 uncultured Oscillospiraceae bacterium
GACTTTAAAAATACGGAGAATAAAATGACTCATTTATTAAACGGAATTTCGGAAGTGTTTTATAATATCTTCGGCGTTCTCAAGGGGATTTCTTTTGGGGATGTTCTTGATATTATCATTTTAACCTTTCTAATTTATAAGGCTGTCCAGCTTGTAAGGGAAACCCACGCCGGCCAGCTTCTAAAGGGTATAATTTTTCTTATATTCATCGATCTAATTGTAAATGTCCTTGATATGACCATGATGAAGGTCATTCTTCAAACCGTCTGGAGTGTAGGTATAATTGCTCTTATTGTGCTCTTTCAGCCCGAGCTTCGGCACGTGCTTGAACAGCTTGGACGGAGTAAGCTTGGGTCGCTTGGAAGGGCTCTTTCAGACGAGGAGGCTCATGAAAGTGTCAAACGGAGTATCGAAGAGGTTTGCAAAGCCTGCGTTTCCATGTCGGCTTCCAAGGTTGGCGCCCTTATTGTTTTTGAAAACAAGACCATTTTAAACGATGTGGTAGAAAGCGGAAGCGCCGTGGATGCCATTGTTTCAAGAGAAATGCTTGAAAACATCTTCTATCCCAAAGCCCCTCTTCACGATGGAGCCGTGGTAATTCGGGACGGAAGAATTCATTCGGCAGCCTGTATTTTGCCGCTAACTAAAAACACAAATATTTCGCTGGCGCTGGGAACACGGCACCGTGCGGCCCTTGGTATGTCGGAAAACTCCGACGCCACCGTGGTTGTTGTGTCGGAAGAAACCGGAACGATTTCGGTTGCAAGCAAAGGAACCTTAAAGAGGGATTTTGATGCCATTACCCTTAAAACCGAGCTCGAGCGCTCCATTTCCGGCGCCGAGTCGGCCGACGCAAACGAAAAGAGTAAAAATCCTTTTAAGCGCATGGGGTGGTTCAAATGAATAAATTCAACAAACTGCTTGCTAACAACAAATTTCTTCTTGCTCTTTCCTTTGTTATTGCGCTTATAATATGGCTCTTTATTTCCATAACTTATAGTCCTCAGGTCGACCGCGTCATTTCCGACCTTCCGGTGGAAATTTCTTTGACATCGGTTGACGGAGCGGTTCCCATGTCGGTTTTCGGAAACGAGGATATAACCGTCAAGGTTTCGGTCAGGGGAAAGAAATATATTGTCGAGCGTCTTGATTCAAGCTCACTGACCGTTTCGGCCAACACCGAATCGGTCACCAAGGCAGGGGAATACAATCTCTCTCTGTCGGCCAGAAAAAATTCCTCGACCAGCGATTACGAGATTGTGTCGATTGAGCCGTCCAGTGTTTCGGTCTATCTCGATGCCAAGAGCGAAACAACCTTTGACCTTGCCATTGACTGTGTTGGAGCAAGCGTCGAAAACCTCCAAACCGAAAATACCGCCATGCTTCTTGAACCCGAATTTGTCGATGAAGCCAACAATGTAATCGACCTTGTCGGACCCGAAACCGAAATCAAAAAAATCGCTTCGGTTAAGGCGGTCGCAAATGTCAACAAGGTGCTTACCCAAAGCGAAACTTATGATGCCGGAATTTTTATGTATGACAAGGACGGAAATGTTCTTTACAATCCAAATTCCAAGGACAATGTTCTTAAATACACCAAGCCCAAAGCCAATACCGTTGCGGTTTCGGCCAATGTTAAGATGAGAAAAACCGTTCCCCTTACGGTAGATGTCAGAAACGCTCCCGCAATTCTTCCCGACCTTGTTATTTATGAGGTCACCGGAAGCGACACCTCCACCGAGCGGCAGGTTTCTCAAATAGGAATTAAAGGCCCTCCCGACGTTATTTCTCAGATTGAAAAAATAACTCTTGACGATCCGATTGATTTTTCCACCATTATATATGACGACGCCGCATCCTTTAATTTCAAGCTTACCCTTCCTAAAATCAGCGGTGTGACATATTATGACTATACCAAGGTTTCAAACGTATATTTTGAGGTCAATATTGACCGTTCAAGTTTTACTTCAAAATCCTTTGACATTCCCGCCGACCGTATAACCGTTAACTCGGTTCCGGAAGGCAAAACTATATCGGTTAAAACTGCGCTTAAAGGCGTAAAGGTCATTGGGCCCTATTCGGAGGTTAAAAATCTCACAGTAAGCAATATTCATATTTCCATCAACGCCTCCGAGCTGATACAGACAGGCTCGTCCTCGGTAACGCCCACCGTTAGTGTTTCCAGCAGCGGATGCTGGATAAGTGGAAAATATGAAGTAATTGCAGATGTGTCTTAAATATTTCTTGACATTATCAGTTCGGGAAAGTATAATCAATAGGTCGTATTTTCCCGATTATATGCTGGTGTGGCGGAATAGGCAGACGCCTGGGACTTAAAATCCCATGAGGGCAACCTCGTGCCGGTTCGACCCCGGCCACCAGCACCAAAAGGCACCTGTATGTTATTTGCTTTGTGCAAATTCAGGTGCTTTTTTGTTTATAAAATTCCTTTGTGAGGTTAAATGATGGAGCTTTTGACAGCCAAAAAAAGAATAGACGAGCTTCGCAGTCTTCTTGAATACCACAGTAAGCGTTACTATGTGGACGACAGTCCGGAAATCGAAGATTACGAATATGATATGATGCTTAGAGAACTGGAGACCTTAGAGGAAGAATTTCCCCGGCTTAAAAGTTCCGATTCTCCAACGGAAAAGGTGGGGGGAAAGGCGTCAAAGCTATTTTCTGCGGTCGAGCATAGGGTCAAGATGGAAAGTCTTCAGGACGCCTTTTCCTTTGACGAGCTGAGAGATTTTGACCGTAGGGTCAGAGAAACGGCAAAAAATCCCGTTTACAGCGTTGAACCAAAAATTGACGGGCTTTCGGTTTCCCTTGAGTATGTAAACGGCACATTTGTCCGTGGCTCCACGAGAGGAGACGGAGTGACCGGAGAGGATGTTACGGCCAATCTTAAGACGGTTAAATCCATTCCTGCCCATCTCAAAATTCCTGTGGACTTTCTTGAGGTGCGGGGGGAGGTCTATATGTCCCATAAAAGCTTTAAAAGGCTGATTGAGCATCAGGAACTTATGGGTGAAAAGACGGCCAAAAACCCCAGAAATGCTGCTGCCGGAGCTTTAAGGCAAAAAAATTCGGCCATTACGGCACAAAGGAATCTTGATATTTTTCTTTTTAATATTCAGCAATTAAGGGGAGAAAAAGAGCTTTATTCCCATATAAGTTCTCTTGAATATATGAAATCCTTGGGTCTGAATGTGCTTCCCTTTTATGCAAAATGCGAAGGTATTGAAAGTGCTATTGAGGAAATTAAACGCATCGGTGAAATGCGCGGAAGCCTTGAGTTTGACATAGACGGAGCGGTCATTAAGGTTGATGATTTTTCGGACAGGCAACGTCTTGGAAGTACCTCGAAGTTTCCCAAATGGGCCATAGCCTACAAATATCCCCCCGAGCAAAAACAAACCACTCTGACCGATATCGAGGTCAGCGTGGGAAGAACCGGAGTGCTCACTCCCACGGCGGTCTTTAACCCAATGCTGCTTGCAGGCTCAACCGTCTCAAGAGCCGTTCTTCACAATGCCGATTACATCGCCGAAAAGGACATCAGAATAGGGGATAGGATTGAAGTCAGAAAGGCGGGGGACATTATCCCCGAAATAGTCTGTTCGGTAAGCCATGCCGAGGACTCGGTTGCCTTTCAAATGCGGCGAAACTGTAGTAAGGGACACGGGAGAGGTGGCAATAAGGTGTGTCAACCCCGAATGTCCCGCACAGCTTGTGAGAAATCTCATCCATTTTGCCTCAAGAGGCGCTATGGACATCGAGGGTCTTGGCGAGGCGGTAATAATACAGCTCGTGGACAGAAATCTTATAAAACTTCCCTCGGATATTTATGAACTTAAAGCGCAAGAAATTGCCGACATCGAGCGAATGGGTGAAAAATCTGCCCAAAACCTTATAAATGCCATTGAAAGGTCAAAATCAAACCCTCTTTGGAGGCTTATATTCGGCCTTGGAATCCGCCATATAGGCGAAAAGGCCGCCAAGCTTATGGAAGCAAGCTTTGACGGTCTTGAAAGTATTGCCAATTCCTCAAAGGACGAATTTCTCAAAATTGACGGTTTCGGAGAAATAATGGCCGAAAGCGTTTACAAATTTTTTGCTCTGTCGGGAACAAAAGAGCTTATAAACAAGCTTAAAACGGCAGGGCTGAACATGAAATCCAAGGAAAAGGCCGGGCAAAGCATTTTCTCCGGAAAGACCTTTGTGCTGACCGGAAAACTCCCCACCTTGAGCCGGGAAGAGGCCACCGAAATTATTGAAGGTCTCGGAGGAAAGGTCTCCTCCTCGGTTTCAAAAAAGACAAGCTATGTTCTTGCGGGGGAGGACGCCGGCAGTAAGCTTGTAAAGGCTCAAACTCTCGGAATAGAGATAATTTCCGAGGAGCGTTTCAGAGAACTTACAGATTCATAAATTCTTTGGAAAACCATATGTTTTTAACTTCAAATTCCCGGTCTTTGAGATATTCCAGCTCTCCGCCGTCGGTACTAAAGGTGAATTTAAGCTTGTAGGAGCAAAGGGCCTGATGAACAAAACCCTTTTTGCGGTCCTTTGCGTTTTTTCCGTATTTTCCGTCTCCCACAAGGGGATGGCCGAGATAAGCCATGTGGGCTCTGATTTGATGGGTGCGTCCGGTGAGAAGCTGGATTTCCAAAAGGGATATTCCGTTTTTATATCCAAGCACACTGTATTTTGTCTTGATGCTTAACCGTCCGTCGCCGGGAGAATCATATATTTTAACAATGTTTTTGTCGCTGTCCTTTTGAAGATATCCTTCAAGTGTGTCGCTTTGTTTTTCCATTTTTCCGTGAACAAGGCAGACGTAGTATTTGGATATTTCCCTGCTCTTTATTTTGTCGTTAAGAATCCTGAGAGCTTCTGCGGTTTTTGCCGCCATTACAATTCCGCAGGTGTTGCGGTCGATGCGATTGGCAAGGGAAGGAGTAAAGGAGCGTTCCTTTTTCGGATCGTATTCTCCCTTTTCAAAAAGATAACGTTTGACACGGTTTATAAGCGTGTCGCCGTATTCATCGGCCGACGAGTGGCATATAAGACCTTCCGGCTTGTTTATAAGCATTATGTTTTGGTCTTCAAATACAATGTCGAGTTTCTTTCCGGCCTTCATAAAATCATAGTTATTTACGTCCTGATTTTGGAAAAATTCATCCTTAATATAAAGCTCTAAAACATCATTTTCGCAAAGTCTATCCGATATGGCGGCCTTTTTTCGATTGAGCTTAATCTTTTTTGTCCGAATAAATTTATACATAAGCGAAACCGGAAGGTCGGGAACTGCCTTGGAAATAAATTTGTCAAGACGCTGGTTTGCATCGTTTTTACCGATAATAAATTTTTTCATTTTATCACCTTTTGGAGGAATATTATGCCATCGGGAATTCACGCAGGACACAGAGAAAGGCTTCGAAAACGGTTTTCCGAAAACGGATTCGACGGTTTT
>CABMOR010000095.1 GCA_902388225.1 uncultured Oscillospiraceae bacterium
GATTGGGGTTAAAGTCGAAGCAGAATGCATGACGGGCGATAAGATAATCAAAGTTTTCGATACAGTTGAATTCCGCGTAAGCTCTCTCTGCCCAGTAATTTCCTTTAATGGTCACACCGCCGTCGAGGATATAGCCCACATAATATGCAGAGCATCTGTCCATATATTTGTCAAGCGCCCAACGGTATGCGTCGTTTTTGGCACTACCCGAGCTGTCAAGGTCGGTGTCGGGGATTTTGGTTCCGAGCACTCCCGTAAACTTGTCAACGAGAGACAGCTTTTCCTCAACACCCATTTCGGCCAGCTTAGCTTCGACGGCACTGCCCTTGAGAACCGGTAGATAACCGTCGGCTCCGCAGACGGTAGCCGCCACGTTAGAGGTTGCGGGAACATCCGCATCCCAGGTTACCATTCCGCAATATTTAAGCTGATTTTCAAAGGTTGTATAGAAAGATTCCATATCGCGGACAGCAATCTTTTTGGTATTCATCTGGGTAAAAATGCCTTTGGAGGTCATCTGTTTAAGCCAGAAGGAATCGGTTCCGTCAATGGAGTAGTTTACAAGCACGGTGTGGTCGTCATCCATACCATACGCACGGTTAATAAGACCCTGAAGAGAGGCAATAAGGCGCATCTCATCCGGGGTGCCCTTGCAGGTAATGGTGTAGAAGGTCAGGGGTTCGAGCCCGGTCTCGTCTATAACAAAGGAATTGTCGGCAGTTGCATCAAGCTCATAGGCACCGTTGTCCGCAATGGTGTCCGGTACTTCGATATGCACGGTCTGCTGTGCCTTGCGGGGAAATTCGGTTATTTTGCCTACAGCAAACTGTAAAATCAAAAGCGCGTCGGAAACGGTAACACCGCCCTCTCCGGTTTCGCTGTCAACATTAGCAAGGTTCTTCTGTTCATCGGAAAGCTGAATTTTCCCGATGGAAAACTGAAGAGCCAAAAGCGCGTCATCAACGGTTATTTCTCCGTTTTGACTGACATCGCCGTATTTTACTTCCTCGGCAGCAGACCCTGCAAGCGCCCCGAAAACCGAGACCGCCATGAGCACCGAAAGAAGAACGGCTATCATTCTTTTCATAATAATCCTCCTTGTTCTCTTCCGAGAGAAACAGTTTTGTGAGGACATTATAACATATCGGTATGAAAAAAGATATAGTTTTTTCATATATTTTTAAAAAAATTCCATATAAACTGTCCTAACAGCATAAATTGTGACTTTTTCACAAAGCTATAACTGTAAAAATCCGAAAAAATAATATAAAATCCCGTAAATTACTCCCGCAAGAATGCCGAAGGCAATAACCGGACCGGCTATGGAAAAAAGCTTGGCGCCCACTCCCATAACAAATCCCTCGCTTTTATATTCCATTGCCGGGGATACCGTGGAGTTGGCAAATCCGGTTATTGGTACAAGTGTTCCTGCACCGGCATGCTTTGCTATGTCGTCAAAAACGCCTATTCCGGTCAGCAGGGCCGCCAAAAAGACAAGGGTTACTGTGGCAAAGGTCTTGGCAGTTTCGGCGGGCGCCCCCAGCATGGTGTAAAAATCCCCCAAAAACTGTCCGAAGGTGCAAATAAGCCCGCCTATCAAAAAGGCAAATACGCAGTCCTTAAAAACATTTGATTTAACATCGGTGTCCTTTACATATTGTTTGTATTGTTCTTTATTTGTCTTCAAAAAAATCACTTCCCCTCTTGGTTTTCCCAAAAGCAAGGATTTTATGCCAAATAAAAACCGGTCGAAAAATGACCGGTCAATTTTTTTATTTTCCGAAAAATTCCCGCCTGAATCCGGCGTTTGTCAAAGTAATTATAAGAGTCCCCTTTTTCACGCTCACCGAAGCGGGAGTTCCCACAAACTCATTGCTCACCCCAATGGGTACATCGCTTAAAATTGTGCCGTTCTCCATGGTATATTTTAATCCTTTTATATCCACTCCCTCGGACTTTCCTCCGTAGGAAAACACCGATATTGTACCGCTTCTTCCTGTGCCGAAAAACATCTGGCCGTTGTGCACGCCGGTCACCACGCTGTTTTCTCCGAAAACATATCCGAAGCATCCGTGATTGAGGATATAGCAAAGGGTTTGCATGGTGGCGATGGTATGGTCGGTACGGCCGCCCATACATCCGAATATACAAAAAATCTTGAATCCTTGTTCCATACCGTATTTAACTGCCAGCATAAGGTCGGTATCGTCCTTCTCGGGAGGGTAGGCGCGAACATTTGTGTGGTTGGGTTCCTGACCCAGCGAATCAAAATCCCCTAAAACAAGGTCGGGGACGATATTCATTCTTTGAAGATATTTATATCCTCCGTCGGCGGCAATGATATAGTCGGCAGGTCTGGGAGCAAAATTCCTTCCGTCAAAAAAGCCCGCACCGACAATATAACAAATTTTATTTGCCATAGCGACACCTCCCCACGTCCCTTCATTCTACCATATCATTTGCCCAAATGCAAGAACAATTGTTTTTTACAAATTCAACTGTTATCCAGCCTTTGGATGGCCATACAATCCATACAATATAAATATAGCAAAGGTTTAAATAAAAAAAATCTTGACAAAAGTGTCGTTTGGTAGTATTATTCTCTTACAACAAAGCAGAAGAGCTTTTGCCCGTCTCACCGTTTCGGCCTTAAGGTGCCGGCCGGTCAATACTTTAGCTTCCTTTTTGGGGGCCTTTGTGTTGAGGATGGGTATACCTATCCTTTTTTGTTTGTTAAAAAACTTTTGGAGGTGCAGTCCTATCAGCAAGCCCGAGCTTTCCATCAACGAGGAGATCCGCGACCGCGAGGTACGTGTAATTTCCGCAGACGGAGAACAGCTTGGCATCATGTCTCCCAAAGAGGCGCTTAAAATTGCCGAGCAGAGAGATCTCGATCTCGTTAAAATCGCACCCGGAGCAAATCCCCCGGTGTGCAAAATCATGGATTACGGAAAATACCGCTTTGAACAGTCAAAGCGCGAAAAGGAAGCCAGAAAGAATCAGCATATTGTCGAAACCAAGGAAATCCGTCTTTCGCTCAACATCGACACTCATGATTTTGAAACCAAGCTTAACCATGCCAAGAAGTTTATCGCCGGCGGTAACAAGGTCAAGGTTTCCATTCGTTTCCGCGGTCGTGAAATGGGCCATCCCGAAATCGGTCTCAGCAACATGAAGCGTTTTGCCGAGGCCATGGAGGAAACCGCAACGGTCGAAAAGCCGGCCAAGATGGAAGGACGCAATATGCTCATGTTCCTTGCACCCAAAAAAGCTTGAATTATTAAGGAGGACCTTTGTTATGCCTAAGATCAAAACACACAGCGGAGCAAAAAAACGTTTTAAGCTCTCCAAGAACGGCAAGCCCATGCGCGGCCACGCCTTCAAATCCCACATCTTAAACAAAAAGAGCACCAAGCGCAAGAGAAATCTGCGCAAGGTTTCGGTTGCGGACAAAACCAACACCGCCCAGATCAAAAAGCTCGTTCCCTACAAATAATATCGGAGGTATTTTATAATGGCACGTGTAAAAGGCGCTCTTATGACGCGCAAAAGAAGAAATAAAACCTTAAAGCTTGCTAAGGGCTACTTCGGCTCCAAGCACAGACTTTTTAAAACCGCCAAACAGGCTGTAATGAAATCCGGCAACTATGCCTACATCGGCCGCAAGCAGAGAAAGCGCGACTTCCGCCGCCTCTGGATTACCCGTATTTCGGCTGCTGCCCGTGCAAACGGAATGAACTATTCCACCTTTATGAACGGCCTTAAAAAGGCAGGCGTCACCCTCAACCGCAAGATGCTTTCCGAGATTGCAATCGCCGATCCCGCAGCCTTTACCGCGCTGGTTGAAAAGTCCCGCGCCGCTCTTTAATCGTCAATTTTAACGCCCGACCCATTACGGTTTCGGGCGTTTGCCTTTTATTTATTATGATTATTTCATCAAAAGACAATCCAAAAATTAAATACGCAAAAAAGCTTCTTGACAGCTCCTCCTTCAGAAAAAAAGAGGGTAAAATCCTCATAGAAGGGCTGCGGCTTTGTGTTGATGCGGCGCAAAACGGTGTCCCCATTGACACCCTGTTTTTCACGGCCGATTTTGTCCGAAAATTTGCCGAGCAAGCCGCCTTTTTGCGTTCCAAAGCCGCCGAAAGCTTCGAGGTTACACGGCAGGTTCTTTCCAAAATTTCCGACACCGACAGCTGTCAGGGCGCGGTCTGCGTTTGCGGTATGCCCCGGCTTTGCCTTGAGCTCAAAAGGGGCGGAAGATATCTTGTGCTGGAAAATGTTTCCGACCCGTCAAACGTCGGGGCCGCCGCAAGAACCGCCGAGGCGCTTGGTGCCGACGGAATAATGGTTTGCGGCGGATGCGACCCTTTCGGTCCAAAGGTTCTCAGAGCCTCAATGGGAGCGCTTTTACGGTTTCCGGTGGAGATTTTTCCCGACATACATTCGGTTGCCCAAAAGCTCAAAGAGTCGGGAATTCCCCTTTACTGCTCGGTGGTTTCAATGGCAGACTGTACCGTTCGTGAAATGGATTTTAAAAAAGGATGTGCCGTCCTAATAGGAAACGAAGCCTGCGGGGCCAGCCCCGAGGCAAAAAACATCTCAGACAGGCTTTTCACCATTCCCATGTCCGGACGGGCCGAATCCCTTAATGCCGCGGCCGCCGCCGCTATAATCATTTACGAAATGACCAAGGGGTGAATAATTTGTATCCCGAAAGCATTTACTTTATGGCACTGCAAAGGGCCTTGGGTTTTGCCTCAAAAACGCTAAAACCCGCTTTGGCACAATTCGGAACTGCCCAAAGGATTTTTCAAGCTTCAGAAAGGGAGCTTGAACAGAGCGGAATTTTCACCAAAGCACAGCTTGAAAAACTGAACTCCCGGTCGGTTGAAACAGCCCTGGAGACTTATTCCTTTTGCAAAAATTCCGGTGTAACCGTGCTGTGTGTTTCCGATTCTTCATATCCCAAAAGACTCCGTTCCATACCCGATCCGCCCTGCGTGCTTTATGTGCTCGGCGACCTTCCCGACACCGACTCAGAACCGTCGGTATCCATTGTGGGAAGCAGAAAACCGTCGGAATACAGTGCCCTTTCGTCCTTTAATCTTTCGAGAAGTCTCGCCTCGGCCGGCTTTGTCATTGTCAGCGGAGGTGCCGTGGGCATTGATTCAACCGCTCATGAGGGTGCTCTTGACGTGGGCGGCAAAACCGTTGCGGTGCTTGGAACAGGGCTTTTTTCAGACTATCTCATGAAGCAGGAGCCTCTCCGCCGCCGCATTTGTCAAAGCGGAGCCCTCGTCACAGAGTTTCCGCC
>CABMOR010000096.1 GCA_902388225.1 uncultured Oscillospiraceae bacterium
CCCGAGCAGGTCAGGGTTCTCCCCATAAGCGAGAAGTTCCTCGACCGTGCCGACGAAATAACCGCTAATCTCAAGGCGGCAGGTGTACGGGTTTCCTGCGACAGTCGGAGCGAGAAAATCGGCTATAAGATTCGCTCGGCACAGCTTGAAAAGGTTAATTATATGCTTATTGTGGGCGAAAAAGAGATTGAATCGGGTACCGTTTCGGTTCGTTCCCGCGATCAGGGCGATCTTGGGGCTATGGACCTTGCGGATTTTATAGCCAGAGCCGATGAAGAAATCAAGACCCGCAAGATAAAATAATGGCACTATTTAAACCGTTTATGATGCGGGAGCGGCTGACCGACCTTTCTTGCCAAACCCTCGAGGATTTGGGGATAAAGGGTTTGTTGCTTGATGTGGACAACACCCTTTCCAGACATTTCGACGACACCCCTTTTGACGGAATTCGGGAGTTTGTGGAAAAAATGAAAAAGAAGGGGATAAAGCTGCTAATACTTTCGAATTCCCCAAAAGAAAGGGTAGAGCCATTTGCCAAATCCCTTCTTTTAGAATTCGAATATAACGCCAAAAAGCCGCTGTGTATCGGTGCAAAGCGCGCTGTAAAGCGAATGAATCTCAAAAAGGACGAGGTCATGCTGTGCGGAGATCAGCTTTTTACCGACATGCTTTGCGGAAATCTTTACGGCATAAAAACCCTGCTTGTCACTCCCGCCCACATGGAGGATAAGACGGGATTTAAGATAAAACGGTTTTTTGAAAGGCCGTTTGTGTCGAAATACCGAAAAAATAAGGAGAAAGACATATTATGAGCTTTGAAAGGGCGCTTTTCGGTCCGGCCGGAAATTCCATAAGCTTTGCCGAAATGGGATACCGCGGCAGCCTCGATACCCCTGTATATCTCGAGAAAATGGGGCTGGACTGGTTTGAATATCAGTGCGGACGGGGGGTAAATATAGGTATTGAAAAATGCCGTGCTTTCGGCGATGCCATGAGGGCGGCCGGCAAGGGCGTCTCTCTCCACGCGCCTTATTATATTTCTCTTGCGTCAAAGGAAGAGGTAAAGCGTGAAAATTCGGTTGATTATATTTTGAAAAGCGCAGAGGCGGTAAACGCCATGGGCGGCGACCGAATTGTGGTTCATCCCGGGGGACTCGGGGGACTGGACAGGGAAGGGGCGACGGCTCTCGCTTGCGAAACGCTTAAAAAGGCTCAGGATGCCCTCGACCAAAGGGGACTTTCAAATGTCCACATTTGTCCCGAGACCATGGGAAAGATAAATCAGCTTGGAAATCTCGATGAGGTTTTGATTATGTGCGGCGTGGACGAGCGTTTTATTCCCTGTATTGATTTCGGCCATCTCAACGCCCGAACTCACGGCGGACTTGAAACCTATGAGGATTTCGAGGCCGTTCTTAACAGCATTGAAAACGCTTTGGGAGCCGACAGACTGAAGGTTTATCATTCTCATTTTTCAAAGATACAGTATACCGACGGAGGGGAAAAATGTCACCTGACCTTTGAGGATGAGCAATACGGCCCCGACTTTGATTTTCTGGCCGAGCTCATATATAAAAAAGGATTGACTCCCATTACGGTATGTGAATCGGCCGGAACCCAGGCAGAGGACGCCTTGGTCATGAAAAAAATGTATTTGGAGCAAAAAATATGACAAGATGTAAAGCTCTTTCCGAGCTTATTCCCCAAAATGCCGACTGTGTTTTGATTGAAAATCCAGTAAGCCGCCGGTATTTCACCGGTTTTTACTCAAGCGACGGAATGCTTGCGGTCACCCGTGAATATGGCGTCTTCGGTGTGGACGGCCGATATATCGAAGCGGCAAAAGAAAAAATTTCGGATATAAATGTTGCTCTTGTAAGCAATTATGCCGATTTTTTAAAGGAAATACTTAAAAAGCTTTCGGTCAAAAGGGTGTGCGTCGAGGGCTCGACTCCGGCGTCCCGCCTTGAGAGGCTAAGGACCCTTTGCCCGGATGCAGAGTTCGTGTGGGAGCCTTCGCTTGACGAGGGCATAAAGAGGCTGAGAATGTGTAAGGACGGGGTTGAAATACGCCGTATTATTGAAGCTCAGCGGCTGACCGATCTTGCCTTTACCCATATCTGTGATTTTATCAGACCGGGTGTGACCGAGCGGGACGTGGCTCTGGAATTGGATTATTTTATGAAAAAACAGGGCGCCGAAAAGGAGTCCTTCGACACCATTGCCGTCTCGGGAAGGCGCACCTCCATGCCTCACGGTGTTCCCACCCAAAAGGAAATTGAAAAGGGCGATTTTGTCACCATGGATTTCGGGGCTGTGGTAGACGGATATCACAGCGACATGACAAGAACAATTGCTGTGGGATTTGCCACCGAAAAAATGGAGGAGGTATACGGCACGGTGCTCAAGGCGCAAAAGGCAGGAATATCTGCCCTTTGCCCGGGGGTGAGATGCAGTGAGGCGGACAAGATTTGTCGTGATATTATTACGGATACGGTGAATTTTTCACCCATTCCACAGGTCACGGTGTGGGACTGGACATCCATGAGTTTCCAAATCTTTCCCCTCTTTCTACCGAAGTTCTTGAAAAAGGAAATGTTGTCACGGTGGAACCGGGAATATACATTCCGGGAGAATTCGGCGTGCGGATTGAGGACTTCGGCGGAGTAACTTCGGGAGATTTTCAGAATTTCACCGAGTCGAAAAAAGAACTTATAATATTATAATTTTTTTCCCCGTTGCCTTGTATATATAAATGTAAGGTGATGTGTGTGAAAGAAAAAAGCTTAAATTATTCGCATTTCCTGCTTTCGGCAGCCCTTTGCCTGTCGGCGGCGGGACTTGTTTTTTTCGGAAAAGCGGCGACGGATGGGGCAAAAAGAGGAATGCTTCTTTGCGCCGACATCCTGATACCCTCGATTTTTCCTTTTATGTGCGTCTGTTCAATAATCTCCGAAAGCGGCGGCGGAGCGGTCATTTCAAAGCTCTTGCGTTACCCGTCAAAGCTGTTTTTCCCCGGCCTTTCGGATTTTTCATACATATATATAATGTCGCTTCTGGGAGGATATCCTTTTGCGGCTTCGTTTGTCGGTCCTCTTTGCGACTCGGGAAGACTGAGCGAAAAGGGAGCAAAGATGCTTTTGCTTTTTTGCTTTTCTCCCACCCCCGCCTTCTGCATCACCGCTATAGGGCAGGGTCTTTACGGCTCGGCCGTTGTCGGGACGGTTATTTATATCTCCTGCCTGCTTTCTTCCCTCCTGCTTGCGGCGGCGGTCTGTCGTATAGGCAGGTATCAACCGATTTCCAAACCAAAGCCAGACCGCTCCCGTAATTTTTCCGAAGCATTTGTTTTTGCCATGAATTCCGCTTGCCGTTCGGTCATTACCGTGTGTGCTACCGTTATTTTTTCATCGTCGCTTGTTTCGGTAATATCAGAGGCTGCCAAAAGTCCCTTTATTTCGGCTTTGCTTACCTGCCTTTGCGAGATTACTTCGGCGGTGGAATATTCTACCAAAAATCTTCCGGTCTTTGTAACCGCCGCAATCGTATCCTTTGGCGGATTGGTTACCTTTGTCCAGACAGCCGCTCTTTCTGGAAATTTATTTCCAAGATTTTGGCTTTTCCTTGTTTGCCGAATATCCTGCGCCATTCTGTCGTCCGGGATATGTGCGGGATTTCTGAAACTTTTCAAAATACCTCTTGCGGCCTTTTGCTCAAGGGCAGATGGCTTTTCGGCCGCTTTAAGCTGTAATCCGGTTCCGGCGGTCTTTCTTGTTCTTTGCGCTCTGACCCTTCTCATTTGGATGGGCCAAACCAAAAATCCGTTTAATTTAAAGGAGAAATTATGAAAAATCAAGAGTTTTTATCCGAAGAATATCCGAAAAAATGCGAATGCTGTGAAAATTTGAAGTCAAAAGAGGGGGAAATCCCTTTGGTTTGTCGAATAAGAGGCGAGGTCAAACCCGAGGGCTTTTGCCGACGGTTTGTTTTTGATCCTCTGAGAAAAAAACCAAATATTGGATGTAATATGAAAAAGTTCACAAAAAAGGACTTCGAGTTATAAAATTTTTTTAAAGAAAAAGGATAAAAGCCCTTGATTTTTTGTGAACAGGATGTTAAAATGAGACCAATGAGGCTGTTGCCTTAAAAATTTATATGGAGGAAAAACAATGAAAAAAACACTTAAAAAATCATTGGCGATGCTTTTATCGCTCATGATGGTTATCAGCGTATTTTCTGTCAGTGCCGTAGTTTCGGCCGACACCGAGTATACAATGATCGCCATCGTGGCAATGAAGCCCGCCGAAGATGCGGCACAGCTGTCTACGCGCCACATTTTCAATTTGACAGAGGCCGATTTGACAGCTCTCAACGGCGGAACCCCCGTTGATCTCGGCTCCTACGGCTTTGAGGCCGAGTGGGGCATTGGAGATGCGGCAAGCAACAATCCCGCCGAATACCCCGCAGGCAACTGGGAGAATTCCCACTGGGGCTATGACGCCAACGGGAATCTTTATTACGAAACAAACTTCGACATTACCGCCGGCGGCGACACTCCTGCCGAGAAGTATGCCGCAGCGGGCAGAGGAGAGCTTAAAGGTATTCTTCGTGAAACCGCCGACGCACCCGTTGACGGAAAGGTCATCGACGCCCTCGGCAGAGCATATGCTCCCGACATGACGGCCAACGAGACCATGGAGGGCAAAGATACTATTCGTCTGACCCTCACCACCGAGGAAGTTTACTATGCTCCCGCTGTTACCACCAAGGAAATTCAGCTCACAAACGCTGATAGTGCCGACGGTTGGTGGATGTATGGTAACGAAGAGTTTTCTGTTGATACCGAGGTTAAATCCGAAGGTACCGGAAGTATCAAATACCCCCACACCGGCGGTGTTGCCTGGGGTGCTACCTTTGATGCCAAGGACGTTACTGGCATCAAGTCGATCTCCTTCGACATTGCCGCTAACAACGCAGGCATTCTCACCGAGCCGACCGACAAATGCTTCCTTCTTATGAGCGACGGCGTTCTTCAGGGATACCACGAGCCCTTTAACGGCGAGGCCTTCCTTAGCAATGCCGATGTTATGAAGAAGGTTATGCAGTTCGACGTTTCGGTTTTCAACACAAACAAGGATGAATACTCCCTTACTCCCGACAGCCAGACCTTCAAGACCGTAACTCTTACTCCCTCTGTCGTAGGTGAAGAGTTCAATTATAAGAATGTTACCAACTTTATGCATTGGAGCTGCTCCGGCTACGGCGGAGACCATACCGAGTGGATTGATAACATTGTAGCAAA
>CABMOR010000097.1 GCA_902388225.1 uncultured Oscillospiraceae bacterium
AGGTGGCGCTCTACCAGATGAGCTAAATCCGCAACTGCAAATGGTATTATAACGGCAAGAGACGCTTTTGTCAACTGTTTTTTTGAAAAAAAGTGGTTACGCACCCTTTGCCGGAGGTATAACCCTTTTACAGTAAAAAAGGGAATATCTGAAGGCTTTTGTGTCCTTAAATGACTTGCTTTTTTGCAGCCCTTATGATAAAATGGTTTGAATAATTATTATGGGAGGTTTATGCCGTGGTTATTTTGGGAATTGACCCGGGATATGCCATTGTGGGTTTCGGCGCCGTGGTATATGAAAACAATCGGTTTACCGTTCTTGGCTATGGAGCTATAACCACCAGAGCCCACACCGAATTCACCTCCCGCCTTGAAGAAATTTATGACGGAATGAACGAGCTTATAACAAAATTCCGACCCGACTGCATTTCGGTGGAAAAGCTCTACTTTAATACCAACACCACAACCGCCATTGCCGTTGCCGAATCAAGGGGATGTATACTTCTTGCCGCAAAAAAGGGGCTTGTGCCGGTTTATGAATACACGCCGCTGCAGGTCAAGTCGTCGGTGACCGGTTACGGAAGGGCCGAGAAAAAGCAAATAATGGAGATGACCCGTATAATGCTGGGACTGGAAAAAATCCCCCGGCCGGACGACGCCGCCGACGCATTGGCTCTTGCCATATGCCACGGGCACAGCTCGGGTTCGCTGCTTTGCAAAAAAAGTTTATAGGAGAAAAAAATGTTTGATTCTTTAACCGGAAAACTTATGCTGCTCAGCCGAGATAAGGCTGTCATAAGCTGCGGAGGGGTGGGATTTAACTGTACGGTATCCGAAAACACCTACCGTGAGCTTATGGGAAAAGACGGGGAGGTCACCCTTTTTACCCACCTTAACGTGCGGGAGGACGCCCTCGATCTTTTCGGATTTTACTCCCGTGAGGAGCTGGAGCTTTTCAAACTGCTCATCGGCATTTCGGGCATCGGCCCAAAAGCCGGGATTTCCATACTTTCCGCCCTTTCTCCCGAAAGGTTTACGGTGGCGGTAATGTCGGGAGATTATAAAGCCATAAGCGCCGCACAGGGGGTTGGCGCAAAAACGGCGCAAAGGGTTGTTATGGAGCTTAAGGATAAACTCGGAAGGGGAGATAAACTCCTTAAAGGGGAAGCCGAAAGCGTCGGAGCCCTTTCGGCCTCGGCCAACGCCTCGGATGCGGTGGTGGCCCTTGAGGCTCTGGGATTCCAGCGCTCGGACGCATCTCTTGCGGTGGGGAAACTCGACAGCTCCCTCGACACCCAGACGCTCATAAAGCAGGCCCTTAAAATTTTGGGAAAAAACAGATGACGAGGAAAAATAAATGATTGAAAACGAAATGGATTTTGAAAACCGAATGGTTTCTCCCGATTTTGTGCCGGGTGAGAGCGAACTTGAAAACTCTCTGCGGCCCAAAACGCTTGAGGACTATATCGGTCAGGAAAAAGCCAAGGAGAACCTTTCAATATACATTAAGGCGGCAAAGCAGAGGGGAGAGCCTCTTGACCATGTACTGCTTCACGGACCGCCCGGTCTTGGTAAAACCACCCTTTCGGGAATAATTGCAAACGAAATGGGGGTCAACCTTCGCATGACCTCCGGCCCAGCCATCGAAAAGCCGGGAGATCTTGCGGCCCTGCTTACCAACTTAAACGAGGGAGACGTGCTTTTCATTGATGAGATACACCGGATTTCCCGAAACGTTGAGGAGGTTCTTTATCCGGCCATGGAGGACTTTGCTGTGGACATTATCATAGGCAAGGGTCCGTCGGCCCGTTCGATACGTCTCGACCTTAACCGGTTTACCTTGGTTGGAGCAACCACCCGCTCAGGGCAGCTTACCGCTCCCTTGCGCGACCGTTTCGGGGTCATGCTGCGCCTTGAGCTTTACACTCCCGAGGAGCTGGCTAAAATTGTCGTCCGCTCGGCCGGAATACTGGGTATTGAAATAGATTCGGAGGGTGCTCTGGAAATTGCCTCCCGTTCGAGAGGTACCCCGAGAATAGCCAACCGTCTTCTCAAACGGGTGAGGGATGTGGCTGAGGTGCTCTTTAATTCAAAGATAACATTGGAGGTTGCAAGGTCGGCTCTGGACAGGTTTGAAATCGACGAGCTGGGTCTGGATGAGTTTGACCGGAGACTGCTCACCTCCATGATATACAACTACGGCGGCGGTCCGGTGGGACTTGAAACTCTGGCCGCATCTCTCGGTGAGGAAGCTGTAACCATTGAGGATGTTTACGAGCCTTATCTCATGCAGCTGGGCTTTCTGACGAGGACGCCCAGAGGCAGATGTGTCACCGAGGCTGCCTATCGGCATCTTGATATTGAATTTCCTGAAAAATAGATAAAGAACGGAGAAAAATTATGCCAAGACTTTTTGGAACAGACGGTGCGAGAGGAGTGGCCAACAGCGAGCTTACCTGCGAGCTGGCCATGAAAATAGGCCGGGCGGCGGCTGTGGTGCTTGCGGGAGCGGGTAAAAGCCGTCCAAAAATACTAATCGGAATGGACCCGCGAATTTCTTCCCAAATGCTTGAGGCGGCTCTGACCGCGGGAATTTGCTCGGTGGGGGCGGATGTGCTCAGAATTGGTACTGTGCCCACTCCCGCAGTGGCCTATCTCGTCAAAAAATACGAGGCCGACGCCGGCGTTATGATTTCGGCTTCCCACAATTCCTGCGAGTATAACGGTATAAAGCTTTTCAGCGGTACCGGATTTAAGCTTTCGGATAATCTTGAGGACGAAATCGAGGAGCTTGTAAACAGCGGCGTCTATGACGGAGCCCGTCCCACGGGAGAAAATGTCGGACGGGTGATAAAAATGCCCAACGCTGTGGAGGACTATATTTCTCATGTCATTTCCTCGGTTGACGTTAGGTTTGACGGAATGAGGGTGGCTCTCGACTGTGCAAACGGCTCTTCTTCTGTTTGTGCCGAGGAAATTTTCACAAGACTGGGCGCCGAGGTTTCGGTTATACACAATCATCCCGACGGAATAAACATAAACGACAAATGCGGGTCGACGCATATGGAATCTCTGCAGAATTTCGTAAAGGCCAACCGTATGGATATCGGGCTGGCCTTTGACGGCGACGCCGACAGATGTCTTGCTGTGGACAGCGACGGAAATATTGTGGACGGCGATGTGCTCATCGCCATTGCCGCCATGGACATGAAAAAACGCGGCCGGCTCAAAAATAATACCGCCGTGGTTACGGTCATGACCAACATGGGTTTTTGGAAATTCGCACAGCAAAACGGCATTGAGGTCAAAAAGACGGCGGTGGGCGACCGCTATGTGCTCGAGGAAATGCTTAAAAACGATTATTCGGTTGGGGGAGAGCAGTCGGGACATATTATTTTCCGCGAGTTTGCCACAACCGGAGACGGAGAGCTGACCGGTGTTCAGCTCCTTGCCGCCATGAAGCGGGAGGGCAAGACGCTCAGAAGGCTTTCGGAAATTATGAAGATATATCCCCAAACCCTTAAAAATGTCATGGTTACCCCCGAGGGAAAGGCGGCATATGCCGACGATGCCGAAATAAAGGGCATTATAAAATGGGTGGAAAACGAGCTTGGAAGCGACGGACGGGTGCTTGTTCGCCTTTCGGGAACCGAGCCTAAAATCCGTGTTATGCTCGAAGGCACCGACCTTGGGGTCATCGAAGAATTGGCCGACAAAATTGTGGATAAGATAAAGGAAAGACTGCTGTAATGAGAGCATCGCTAAACTGGAAGGATTATGAACTTATTGACGTTTCGGCGGGAGAGAGGCTTGAACGGTTCGGGGACATTATTCTCATCCGTCCGGATCCCCAGGCAATCTGGAAAACCCGGAGAACAGACCGCCGCTGGGAAAATGCCCACGGCCGTTATCACCGAAGCAAATCCGGCGGTGGGAAATGGGAGTTTTATAAGCCGATTCCCCAGGTGTGGAGCATAAATTACGGTTCTCTTAAATTTAATTTAAAGCCCATGGGCTTTAAGCATACCGGGATTTTCCCCGAGCAGGCCGTAAACTGGGATTTTTGCGCCGAGATAATAAAAAACTCACCCAAAAAGCTTAAAATCCTCAATCTTTTCGGATATACCGGTGCGGCAACACTGTCGGCCCTTGCGGCGGGCGGGGAGGTCACCCATGTGGACGCCTCTAAAGGTATGGTGGCATGGGGAAAGGAAAACGCGACTGCTTCCCACCTTGCCGACCGTCCGGTGCGATGGCTGGTGGACGACTGTATAAAATTTGTCAACCGGGAAATTCGCAGAGGAAATATTTATGACGGCATAATCCTCGATCCTCCCTCCTACGGAAGAGGCCCGGGCGGAGAGGTATGGCAGCTGGAGGACAAACTTTACGATTTTCTCCTTTGTTGCCGCAAGCTTATGAACAAAAACAGCAGTTTTATAATGCTCAATTCCTACACAACCGGATTTTCGGCCGGAGTGTGCGGATATATGATGAATGAAATTTTCAAAGAAAGCCTTGGGGGAAGTATAATTTGCGACGAAATCGGTCTGCCGGTGACCTCCACCGGGCAGATTTTCCCCTGCGGTGCTACCGCTATTTGGACTAAGGAGGATATTCTTTGAGTGAGATTATAAAGCTTGAGGGAGTGTCCTTCGGTTACAGCGATCCTGAAAGCGAGCAAAAGATAAAAATTTTCGACAATTTGAGCCTGTCGGTTGAAGAAGGCAGTTTTGTGGCCGTGCTCGGTCATAACGGCTCGGGAAAGTCCACCCTTTCCCGTCTTTTAAACGGTATGATAATTCCCGATAAGGGAACCGTGACGGTAGACGGGCTTTCCACCGCTCAGGAGGCAAATCAGCTTGACATACGTAGAACGGTGGGTCTTGTTTTCCAGAATCCCGATAATCAGATTGTCTCCACCATTGTGGAGGAGGATGTGGCCTTCGGTCCTGAAAATCTGGGGGTTGAAAGAGAGGAGATAATCGCCCGGGTGGAAAAATCTCTTGAGGCGGTGGGTATGCTTGAATACCGCCGCCACGCAACCACCAAGCTTTCGGGCGGGCAAAAACAGCGGGTGGCCATTGCCGGAATACTTGCCATGAATCCCAGATGTCTCGTGCTTGACGAGGCCACGGCCATGCTCGACCCAAGAGGACGGAACGAGATAATATCAATAGTTCGCCGCCTTAATAAGGAGCGGGGAATGACCGTTGTTATGATAACCCACTATATGGACGAGGCGGTTGACACCGACCG
>CABMOR010000098.1 GCA_902388225.1 uncultured Oscillospiraceae bacterium
TAAGAAATAAAACCGTTACCTTTTGCGGAATAGGGGTCAGCAACACCCCCATGATAAAAAAGCTTTCAAAAATGGGAGTTCAGGTTTCTGCAAGGGATAAAAGAAGTAAAGAAAAACTGGGCGAAACCGCAAAGGAACTTAATGCTCTCGGCGTTAAGCTTATACTTGGTGAAAACTATCTTGACGATATCTCCGAAGATGTTATTTTCCGTACGCCCGGACTTCCTTTTTACACTCCTCAGCTTGTAAAGGCGAGGGAAGAGGGCAAAAGGGTTACCTCCGAAATGGAAGATTTTTTTAAGCTTTGTCCCGCCAAAATATTTGCCGTCACCGGCTCGGACGGAAAGACCACAACCACCACCATTATTTCAAAATTTCTTGAAACCACCGGCAAAAAGGTATACCTCGGAGGAAACATCGGTACTCCGCTTCTTGACAAGGTGGATAACATGACATCCGTGGATTTTGTTGTTGTAGAACTTTCTTCCTTCCAGCTCATCTCAATGAAAAAAGGACCTTTTTCGGCTGTGGTTACCAATGTAGCTCCGAATCATCTTGATATCCATAAAAACATGCAGGAGTATATCGACGCAAAAAGAAATATTCTTTCCTTCCAGACTTCTGACAGCCGCACCACACTTAATTATGAAAACGAAATTACAAGAGATTTTGCAAAAGATGTTAAGGGAAAATGCCTTTTCTTCAGCCATGAGCGTGCGGTTGACGACGGTGTTTTTTGCGACGGGAAAGGCGATATTTATGTTGCCCAAAACGGAAATAATACATTTATTATGAACAAGCAGGAAATAAAGCTTCCGGGGGAACACAATGTTCAAAACTATATGGCCGCCATTTCTGCAGTTTGGGGTTTTGTTTCGGTTGAAAATATAGTGAATGTTGCAAAAACCTTCGGAGGGGTGGAACACCGAATTGAATTTGTAAGAGAGCTTAATGGTGTGAAATGGTATAACGATTCAATAGCCACAAGCCCTACAAGAGCAATTGCCGGTCTCAATTCTTTTGATCGAAAGCTCATAATTATTGCCGGAGGATACGACAAGCATATTCCCTTTGAGCCTTTTGCCGAAAGCGCCGTAAAGAAGATTAAACTTCTTATTCTTACCGGGGCAACGGCCGACGCCATCGAAGACTGTGTCAGAAAACAGCAGGAATTTGAAAACAGCGGTCTTGAGATTGTCAGGGCAAAAGATATTGACCGGGCGGTTAAAATTGCTTATGAACGGGCAAAGGAGGGGGATATTGTGTCCCTGAGTCCTGCCTGTGCAAGTTTTGACGCCTTTCCGAACTTTGCTGTTCGCGGAAATTATTTTAAGGAGCTTGTTAACAAGCTTTAGGAGTTATTATGGATTTTAAAGAAACTTTATTGGCTCTTTGCGCCGCTTCAAACGAATATGCCTCCGAGCTTGCCGGGACTGCCTTGTCGGAATTTGCCAGGGTTAAACGCTCGCCTCTCGGAAATGTCTACGGAGAAATAAAGGGAAAAAGCGATTACAGCATATTGCTTGACGCTCACCTTGATGAGGTTCATTTTATAGTTACATCGATTGACCAAGACGGATTTTTGCATATAGATAAGGTGGGAGGACCCGATCTTCGACCCCTTTCGGGCGCCGAGGTGACGGTTTTTGCCGCAAAGCCTCTTTACGGAATTGTCTGTAAATACGAGCTTGAGGACGGAAAGGCTCCGGATGTGGACAAAATAAAGATTGACATAGGTTTTTCGGGACCCGAGGCCCAAAAGCGTGTAAAGCCGGGTGACCGAGTAACCTTTCTTCAGCCGTCCGAATTTTGTTTAAACAATAAAATAACCGCAAAATCTCTCGACGACCGAGCCGGAGTGGCTTGCCTTCTTCTTGTGGCTCAAAAGCTCAAAAATGCCGGTGAAATTCCCTGCAATGTTCAGCTCCTTTTCAGCCAGTTTGAAGAAATAGGTGGCATGGGAGCACTTACCGGAACAAATTTGCTTAATCCTGACGAGGCCATTGCTGTTGATGTCGGTTTTGGGGACAATATGGGGGTAGAGGAGGATAAATGTCAAAAACTCGGAAAAGGTCCGCAAATCGGTTTTTCTCCTGTCTTGTCCTCGAAAATCACCGAAAAGCTTTGTTCCATTGCCGATAAAAAGGGTGTTTCTTATATGCGAGATGTGTGCGGCGGACGGACATATACCAATGCAGATAATATTTTTTCCGCCCTGTGCGGAATTCCCTGCGGACTGGTTTCCATTCCTTTAAGAAGTATGCATACCCCGGTGGAGACGGTGGATTTTTCAGATATTGAAATGACCGCCGACCTGATTTTTGATTATATTATGTCCGGAGGAACCATGAATGAGTGAAATATTTGACATAATCAAACAGCTTTCGCCTATTGATTCCGTAACCGGAAGCGAGCAGGCTTTTGCCCAAAAAATTAAAGAAATTTTGCCGAAAGACCTTACGGTCAATGAGGACAAGCTCGGGAATCTGACGGTTTTACGAGGCGAAGGCAACCGACTTCTTTTGGCCGCCCATATGGACGAGCCGGGTATAATCGTCACCTCTGTTAAGGAAAACGGACGGATTAAATTTGATGTCATAGGCAAGGTCGAACCCATCTCTCTTTTTGGCAAAAAGATTAGGTTTAGAAATGCCGTAGGGGCGGTGGAATGCGTCCCGCCTCATTTGCTTTCGGGAGACGCCTTAAGCAAAATGCCGAAAATTTCCGACATGACGGCGGACATTGGATGCTCCTCCAAAGATGAAACCGAAAAGTATGTTTTGCCGGGAGATATCGGAGTATTTGACGGAAAACTAACTGAGTTCGGAGCGGATATGTTTTGCGGCAAAGGACTTGGACGGCTCTTTTCCTGCGCTATGCTCTTATATCTTTTAAATAATACCGACATAAAAGCCGATTTTCTTTTTTCGGTAAAAAATCACGCTGATTTTGCAGGCGCCAAGGGAGCGGTTTTTGGAAAAAAATATTCATCTGCTCTTGTTTTTTCGGCTGTTGAAAGCTTTGATTATCGGTCAAAGGATAAAGAAAAGTCGGTCTGTGCGCTTTCAGAGGGCGGGGCAGTTCCCTTTAAATGCGGAAATGTTGTTTTTGATGCCGAGCTTTGCCGCAAGGCTTTTGAGCTGTCGGAGAAAAGCGGCATAAAAATTCAGCCTGTAAGCAGTTCCAAAGACCAAAATTCCTCAGCCGTTTTGCAAACGGCGGGAGGGGGAATCAGGATTGCTTCGGTGCTTTTACCGGTCAGAAATAACTGTTCTGGCAGGGAAACGGCGGCAAAGTCCGATCTCGACAGCGCAAAGGAGATTGCAATGCTTATTTGCCGATACATTACATCAGGAGAAAACAAATGAACGAATTTTTCAATATAAATCCCAAGCTTTGTGAGCTTGGAAAGATGATAAAAAAAGAATTAAAACCGATTTTTGAGGGTATTGATGAAGTTACCGAATATAACCAGCAAAAAATGTTGTCGGCATTTATCAAAAACGGTGTCAGTGAGTCACATTTTGCCGGGTCGACCGGTTACGGTTATGACGACAGGGGAAGGGAAATCCTTGAACGTGTTTTTGCCGATGCCATGGGCGCTGAGGACGCTCTTATCAGACACAATTTCGTGTCAGGCACTCACACCCTGACGGTTGCTCTTTTCGGAATTTTGCGCCCGGGAGATACAGTGCTCTGTGTGACCGGAACCCCCTATGACACAATTCAGTTTACATTTGGAATAAAGGACGCACCCGGCTCTCTTAAGGAATTCGGAGTAAAATATGAGCAGGTGGAACTCAAAGACGGTAAACCCGACCTTGAATCAATAAAAAACAGACTGAAAAAAGAACCGGTTAAAATGGTTTACATACAGCGTTCAAGAGGATATTCACTTCGACCTTCCCTTTTTGTTTCGGATATTGAGAGGATTGTTAAGGCGGTCAGGGAGATTGACAAAAAAGCGGTCATTATGGTGGACAACTGTTATGGCGAATTTGTGGAAAAAAGTGAGCCGCTTTCGGTGGGAGCCGACATAATTGCCGGGTCGCTTATAAAAAATCCCGGGGGAGGAATCGCCCCCACCGGAGGATATATTGCAGGAAAAGCAGAGCTTATTGAACTTTGCGCCAACCGCTTGAACGCACCGGGGATTGGGAAGGAGCTCGGAGCTACTCTCGGCCACAGTAAGGATCTTTTTATGGGTATTTTCAATGCTCCTCATGTCACCGGAGAGGCGCTCAAAACCGCAGCCTTTGCCGCCGGGATTTTTTCCGCTCTTGGATATTCGGTCACGCCAGGACAAAATGAATCGCGTGCTGATATAATCCAGGTTATACAGCTTGAAGAGGAAAAGGCTCTCATTGCTTTTTGCAAGGGCATGCAAAAGGGAGCTCCCATTGATTCCTTTGTAACGCCCGAGCCTTCGGACATGCCGGGATATGACTGTAAGGTAATTATGGCGGCCGGAGCTTTTCACCTTGGCGCATCCATCGAACTTTCGGCCGATGCTCCCTTAAGAAAACCATATGCGGTATGGATGCAGGGCGGACTTAATTTTCACAGCGCCGGCACGGGGGTGCTTCTTGCGGCACAGTCCATGCTGGAGCAGGGTATAATCAGTCTTGAAAACATATAAATTTTCCCTGTTTTGTTTTTTTGAACAAAACAGGGCTTTTTTATAAAAATACTTGAAAAAAACTTGTTCTATACCCTTAGAGCGTGTAGACATTTTAAGTCTTTTATGATATAATAACTCTAAATTTTAACTCATATGAGGTGTTGACTTGGCACGAAAAAAATGGATAGTCAAAAACGCCGATAAAGCCCTTGCAAAGGAGCTTGCCGAGGAATGTGAGATAAACCAGCTTGTGTCTCTTATTTTGCTTTCCCGAGATATGACCGATCCGGTGGAAATTGACGAATTTTTAAGTGACGAGCTTTATTTTTCCGATCCTTTTGACCTTCCCGATATGGAAAGGGCTGTTGACCGAATAGAAAAAGCGAAGCAAAATAACGAAAAAGTGGCCGTTTGCGGAGATTATGACGCCGACGGAGTGACTGCCTCCGCCATTTTATATACATATCTTAAGCAAAGCGGATATGATGTTGTTTGCAGTATCCCAAAGCGGCTTGAAAGCGGTTACGGACTTCATAACGATACCATTGACGAGTTAAGCTCCAAAGGTATAAAGCTTATTGTGACGGTAGATAACGGAATAAGCGCCGTT
>CABMOR010000099.1 GCA_902388225.1 uncultured Oscillospiraceae bacterium
CCTGCCTCTTGACATTTGGGGAGAGATGTGTTAAAATCCCAACTTGTTGAAACTTCAACAAGCTGGGAGGTCAAAAATGGAACAAAGGTTTGAGACCTTTACGGTTTTGATTACCAAGATAAACCGTAATATAAGAAAAATTAAAAATCGTGAAATGGCCGAATATAATTTGAAAGGTCCTCACATTTCCTGCCTTTATTTTATTTATCTTTCGGGAGGATTAACCGCCACAGAGCTTTGCGAGCGGTGCGAAGAGGACAAGGCCACAGTTTCGAGAAGCCTTGATTTTCTTGAGAAAAACGGATTTGTATTCTGCCGGGATCAAACCAAAAAAAGGTATAAAAGTCCCATCGAGTTGACCTCCAAGGGTCTTGAGGCGGCAGGAAAAATTGCTTCCAAAATCGATTCGATTCTCGAAACGGTAAGCGGACAGATGAGTGAGGGAGACCGTGTCATTTTCTACCGCTTTTTGACCGCCGTAAGCGACAATATCGAAAAAATCGCAAAGGAAAATTAAAGGAGAAAAATTATGAGCGTAAAAATAATAGTTGATTCCACAGTCGACTTGACCGAGGATGTTCTGTCAAAGGTCAGAATGGTTCCGCTGACTGTTAATTTCGGAGAAACCGAGTATACCGACAGGGTTGACATCAATTACAAGCTCTTTTACGAGAAGCTTGTGGAAAGCGATGTCCTTCCAACCACAAGTCAGGCCACTCCCGACGCCTTTTTGCGGGAGTTTGAAAAAATCGGACGGGAGGATGACGGCGCCGTTGTCATAACCCTTTCCTCAAAGTTTTCCGGAACCTATCAAAGCGCCGTCATTGCGGCGGAGGAATTTGAAAATATTTATGTGGTTGACAGCGGCAGCGCCACGGTGGGCTCGGGTGTTCTGGCCGAGCTTGCGCTTTCTCTTGCCCGAAGCGGACTTTCGGCCGAGGAAATAGCCGGGGAGCTCGAAAGGGCAAAGGAAAAAATAATTGTTGTTGCTCTGGTAGATACCCTTGAATACCTTAAAAAAGGCGGAAGAATTTCCAAAACCGCCGCCATTGCCGGAACGGTTTTAAATATCAAACCGGTTTTGAGCCTTATTGACGGAAGTATAAATATGCTGGGTAAGGCCAGAGGTTCAAAACAGGGAAACAACCTGCTTGTTCAGGAGATAGAGAAGGCGGGCGGAGTGGATTTTTCAAAGCCGGTACTGCTTGGATATACCGGTCTTTCAAACGCTCTTTTGCTTAAATATATTGAGGACAGCCGCGGACTTTGGGAAAACGGTCTTAAGGAAATAAGATATACTCCGGTGGGAAGCGTGGTCGGCACCCATGTCGGACCGGGAGCTGTGGCTGTTGCCTTTTTTAAAAATAATTAAAAACCGACGTTCAAAGGGGGTTAAAGCTGCTTTGAGCGTCTTTTTTACTGTGCAATAGCTTCTGCGGTTTCATCGAAAAGAGCGCAAATAAAAAAACCACCGTCTTGTTAAAATTTTTTTTATGTGTTATCTTATTTTTGTCCCCGTTTTAAAATCATATCAAGTTAAAATACGTTTTATGGTATATAATATTTGATACAATGGCAAAAAGGGAGGTGCTTTTATGAACCGCTGTTACATCTGCATAGATTTAAAATCCTTTTACGCATCGGTCGAGTGCGTCGAGCGGGGTCTCGACCCCATGAATACCAATCTTGTGGTGGCCGATCCCGAGCGGTCGGACAAAACAATTTGTCTTGCCATAACCCCCGCCATGAAGAAACTGGGGATACACAACCGCTGCAGAATTTTTGAAATTCCCAAAAATGTGGAATATATTGTTGCCCCACCGAGAATGAAAAGATATATAGAATATTCGGCCGATATTTACGGCATATATCTTGAATTTTTCTGTAAGGACGATATTTTTATCTATTCGGTTGACGAGGTCTTTATCGACGCCGCTCCCTATCTTAAAAAGTATAAAATGACCGTTAAACAGCTTGCGGTGACGGTTTGCGACGAGGTTTTTCGCAGAACCGGCATACGGGCGACCTGCGGTATAGGAACAAACCTCTATCTTGCCAAGATCGCTCTTGATATAACCGCCAAGCATTCCCCCGACTTTATAGGCGTGCTTGACGAGAAGAGCTATTGCGAAGCCCTTTGGGACCACCGACCTCTTACCGATTTTTGGCGTATAGGTCAGGGAACTGCCAATCGGCTTGCTTCCAAGGGAATATTTACCATGGGTCAGATTGCCCGGGCAAATGAGGATATGCTTTATAAAATGTTCGGGGTGGACGCCGAACTGCTTATTGACCATTCAAGAGGTATCGAGCCGGTAACCATGGCCGACATAAAAAAATACACCCCAAAAACAAGCTGTATATCCTCCGGACAGGTGCTCATGAGGGATTATGAATTTTACGAGGGCAAGCTTATTGTCAGGGAAATGGCCGACCTCATGTGCCTTGAAATGGTGGAAAAAGGGGTTATTACCGGGTCGATTACCATGACGGTGGGTTATTCAAACGCTTTAAAGCTCCCATCTTCAAGAGGAACAACGAGACGTTCGGTTGAAACCAGCGCCGACAGTATTGTTATACCGGCCGTGGCCGAACTTTATGAGCGCATTGTGAGAAAGGATGCCCCCATTCGCCGTGTAACCATAACCTGCAACAATCTGATTTCCGACGACGGGGTTTATCAGACCGACCTTTTTTCCTCCCGCCCCGACGCCCTTTTGAAAAATCATCAGGTGCAAAAGGCTGTTGTGGATATAAAAAAGCGGTTTGGAAAAAATTCGGTGCTTAAGGGCATGAATTTTCAGGAGGCAGGCACATCTCTACAGCGCAACGCTCAGATCGGAGGCCATAAAAGCGGTGAGTAAAATCAGAAGAAAAATGCCCGTTTCTCTCCGGGCGAAGCAATTTTCCCCCTTTGCCGCCCTAAAGGGATTCGAGGAGGAAACAAGGAAAAGAGAAAAGCTTTTTGAAAATCGGGCCCTCCTTTCGGAAGACAGATTTTCCGAGCTGAATTTTACGCTTTACGACCTTGAACCGGGGGATAAAATTGCCGTGACCTTTTATCACGACGGTCAATATAAAATCCGAAGGGGAGAATTTCAATTTGCCGATATAAAGAAAAGACGGCTGCTGTTCGGAAATGAGGAAGCGGCATTTGACGACATAAAGGAAATAAAAAAAGAGGGATAAAATGAAATCGGAAAATTATATCAGGCAAAGACTTTTGGAACTTAGCGACGAAAAGTATAGGGATTTTCATGCCTCTCTTTGTCCGACGCTGGAAAAAGAGCTTATAATAGGGGTGAGAAAGCCGGCTTTAAGAAAGCTTTCAAAAGAGCTTTGGAAGCAGAACGCCGGCAGGGAATTTATAAAAATTTTGCCTCATAAATACTGTGAGGAAAACGATCTTCACGGAATGCTAATTGAACAAATGACCGATTTTGAAGCTCTTACAGCCGAGCTTGACAGGTTTCTTCCCTTTGTGGACAACTGGGCGACCTGTGACCTCATAAGCCCGAAGATTTTTAAAAATCGGCCAAAGGGGCTTGAAGGGAAAGCGGAAGAATGGATGATGTCGGACAAAACCTATACCTGCCGATTCGGTATAGAGGTCTTTATGAAGTATTTTCTCGACGAGGGCTTTAAGGATGAATATCCCGATAAAATATCGAAAATCAGATCGGATGAATATTACATAAAAATGATGGTGGCTTGGTATTTTGCAACGGCACTTGCCAAACAGTGGGACAGAACGGTGGGATTTATCGAGCAAAAAAAGCTGGACGCCTGGACCCACAACAAGGCCATACAAAAATCGGTGGAAAGCCATCGCATAACCGACCGGCGAAAAGAATATCTCAAAACATTAAAAATAAAAAACCATGGTAACTCCTTTTAAAAAAAGACGGCAAGGTAAATGGCCTTGCCGCTTCAATTTAATTGGGTTTAAATTTGAAAAACTATCTCTGCACCCGACCGTCCGAAAGACCGCCTGCAAGGATTGCAACCTCCTTGGGCGTGAAAATTCCGACATCGCCTTCGATAGAGTGCTTGAGACAGCCGGCCGCGGCGGCAAATTCCACCGTGTCCTGAGGAGAAAAATCCATTAAATTCCCGTAGATAAGACCGGCCGCAAAGCTGTCGCCACCACCCACGCGATCAACAATGTGCATATGATATTTTTTTGAACGGTATATTCGTCCTTTTTCATAAAGTATGGACGAAAAGTTGTTGTCATCGGCCGAAAGGGTGCGGCGGACGGTCATTACCGACTGTTTTAATCCGAATTTTTCGGCGGCCGCGGCGGCCGATTCGGCGCAGGTCATATTTCCGCCCTCTCCTATGCCGAAAAGCATTTTCAGATGATTTTCATTGGCGATGAGCACATCGGTAAGCGAAAGCAGGGGAGCAAGAGCTTGGGCCGCCTGCTCGGTGCTCCAGAGAGCCGAGCGGTAGTTGAGGTCACAGCTTACGGTCAGCCCCTTTTGCTTGGCTTTTTGAACCGCCGCAAGTGTGAGTTTGGCCGCACTTTCCGAAAGGGCGGGAGTTATGCCGGAAAAATGAAACCAGCCGGCATTTTCAAATATTTTTTCCCAGTCAAAATCCTCCGGGCAGGCCTTGGAAAAGACCGAACCCTCCCGGTCATAAACCACCTTTGAGGGTCGCTGTGCGGCGCCCTTTTCAAGATAGTAAATTCCCATTCTTCCGATTTTTTTTACCGAGTTTCGTGTGGATACGCCAAAGGAACGCACAAAGTTTTCCGCCGCTTTTCCGACATCGTTTTCGGGAAGAGCGGTCACAAATTCGGTGGGCACCCCCATGTTGCTCAGCGCCGCGGCAACATTGGCCTCGCTCCCGCCGTAGTTGGCGTCAAAGCGGTCGGCCTGTATAATTCTTTTTCGGTTTTCGGGGGAAAGCCTAAGCATTATTTCCCCAAAAGTCACAGTGCTTTTCATATGTTCTCTCCCCTTATGAGGTTTACGGTATCTCTGCATATTTCGGTTATCAAGTCAAAGCGTTTTTCCTTTAAAAGCTCGGAGGCGACCATAAAGCTTCCTCCGCAGGCAAAAACCGAAGGCAGAGACAGGTAATCGTTGAGATTTTCGAGGTTTATGCCCCCGGTGGGCATAAATTTTACCCCAAAGTAGGGGGCCGAGAGGGCCTTTATCATTTTTACTCCGCCCGCCGCCTGAGCCGGGAAAAATTTCAGAAAGATCG
>CABMOR010000100.1 GCA_902388225.1 uncultured Oscillospiraceae bacterium
GACCCCAAAACGAATCGGGTCCGGCGTCACGCTGTCAAGAGGAAGCAAAAAAATCCGCTTGCGGTCGGGCAAAAGGGTAAAAAATAACGCTGACCCCAAAACGAATCGGGTCCAGCGTCACGCTGGTGCGGGCGAAGGGACTTGAACCCCCACGGTAAAACCACCAGATCCTAAGTCTGGCGCGTCTGCCAGTTCCGCCACGCCCGCATTTTTGGCTTTTTCGGACAAGGTTACCAAAAAACCGAGCCCTTTGTAAAACCCTGCCGGTCAAACCGGCTATTACATACTACCACATTTCCCTGTTTTTTGCAACAACTTTTTGACACGGCGGCCGATTTGAGACGGATGGCAAAAGCTTCCTCGCCTGCAGGCTTGACGTAAGGGGGGGAAAACAACATTTTTCAGATACAAGCCGCAAAGGAAACAAACCCCAAGATAAGTGCGGGGCTATCTTTTTTCAAACTCTATTTCGGCCTCGAAACAGCGCTCTTGGTTTTTGGTGCCGAAAAAACAGTTGTCCTGTCGGAAGATTTCGATTGTTTCCCCGCACTTGGCTTCTCCGGCATATACTATCCGAAAATTCTTTATACGGCTGGTTTCAAGCTCTTGGGTGCAAAGGTCGGTGAGAATTTCGGCATATTTTGTATTGTTGAGATGACGGTTGTAATCCGCATCGGAAAAAAACACCTTTCGGTCACAGACCTTTTGCGCGCTGTCAGGGCGGGCAATGCGAAGGTGTCCGTTTGACAGAACCGGAATGTCCACCGAGGGAATTGCCTGTATTGGCGCATAAGATTTTGGGCGGATTATGTGATGGCTTTCTGGGTCAACCAAAAACCAGCCGGCCGACGCCTCGGCGGCAATTTCCCCCTTTTGGGTTTTTATGCGGTTGTTTCGGGTGAAGGTTGCGCCCTTTATCCCGTAACTCCAGGTCTCGAGCAAAAGTTCCTGCCAAAGGGGGATGGGCTTATATATATGAATGTCCATGCAGGAAAGCAGAAAGACCGCACGGTCGGCATACAGCTTTTCAAAGGGCAGGCCAAGGTGGGTGAGATGATGGCCGGCAATTTCCTGCAAATACCGCATTAAGGCCGGAAGGGACATTTCCCTGAACATATCGCTGTCATAGCTTTTTACCGAGATTTCTTCCGAAAACACACCGCTTTGTTCTGTCATAAATATCACCTGTTATTATTTTAACACCAAAGAAAAAAATTTCAAGGGGCAAAACCTATCCTCCCTGACCGAAAGCTGCCGACCTACGCTTACAGACTGTCGGGTTTGGTCGTCGGCCGCTGCTTTGACAAAAGCCTTTTTTGCACTGCAAATTTGCAAAAAATCAATATAGCGAAAAACCGTTAATAAAAAATGTGTAATTTTTGTTAAATGTGCGGTTTTTGTTTCAAAGCCTATTGCTTTTTGAGTGTATTATGTTAAACTAACGGTGGAAACAATTTTGAGCCGAGGAGGATTTTTATATGAAAATTAAGCTTACGGCCGAGCGGACGGCCGAGCTTATCAGGGAAAAACTCTCGACCCATTTTGGGGTTTCGCCCGAGGAAGCGGGAGATGAGCATATATACAAGGCCGTGGTGCTCACGGTTAAGGATATTCTGGTTAAAAACCGTGCCGAATTTATGAAAAAGGCTGAGGAGCAGAACACAAAGCAGGTCTACTATTTATGTATGGAGTTCCTTATGGGACGCTCTCTTAAAAACAGCCTTTTTAATCTCGGGCTGACCGAGCCGGTAAAAGAGGCTCTGGCCGGCTTTGGTGTCAAGCTCGATAAAATATACGAAATGGAACCCGACGCCGGACTTGGAAACGGCGGTCTCGGACGACTTGCGGCCTGCTATCTGGACGGCCTTGCCTCAGGGAAATATCCCGCAATGGGTTATTCCATCCGTTATGAATACGGCATTTTCCGCCAAAAGCTGGTTGACGGATGGCAGACCGAGCTGCCCGATTTTTGGCTTCCGGGAGGAGAGGTCTGGTTTGTGGAGCATCCCGACGACGCCGTAGAGGTGCGGTTTGACGGCACGGTGAGGGACTGGTGGGACGGAACGTTTCATCAAGTGGAGCACACAAATTATTCCCCCGTCATGGCCATCCCTCACGACATGATGGTGGCCGGAGCCGACGGCGAGGGGGTTTCTCTGCTTCGTCTTTGGAGCGCCGAAGCTCCGGGCCTTGATATGAAGCTTTTTAACGAAGGCGACTATATGCGGGCGATTGAGCAGGAATCCATGGCTCAGGTAATAAGCAAGGTGCTTTATCCCGCCGACAACCATCCCGAGGGCAAGTCCCTTCGCCTGCGCCAGCAATATTTTCTTGTGTCGGCATCGGTGCAGGACATTGTGCGAAATCATCTCAAGAAGCACTCCATGGACGAACTTCCGGATTTTGCCGCAATTCACACCAACGACACCCACCCGGTGCTTGCCATACCCGAGCTCATGCGAATTTTGCTTGACGAATGCGGATATCCCTGGGACAAGGCATGGGATATAGTTACCCGGACGGTGGCCTATACCAATCATACTGTTATGAGCGAGGCGCTTGAATGCTGGCCGGTGGAGCTTTTTAAGACCCGCCTTCCCCGTATTTTCCAGATAGTTACCGAAATTGACAACCGTCACCGTGAACGGGTGTGGGAACAGACCCACGATGCCGATTATGTAGAGCGCACTGCCGTTATACACGACGGAGTGGTTAAAATGGCAAATCTGGCCGTGGCGGCATGCCATAAGGTCAACGGGGTTTCCAGACTTCACAGCGAAATTCTCAAAAACGATGTCTTTAGGGATTTTTGCGGCCTGAATCCCGACAAATTTACAAATGTGACCAACGGCATTGCCCATAGACGCTGGCTTTGTCAGGCCAATCCGGGCCTTTCGAATTTCCTGACCGAGCTTATCGGCGGCGATTTTGTAAAGGACGCGGAAAAGCTTTCCGACCTGCTCAAATATAAGGAAGACAGCTCGGTAAAGGAACAGCTCCTTAAAATTAAGCGGGAAAACAAGGTCAGGCTTTCGGAATATATCAAAAAGAGCGGGGGAGGGAGCTGCGATCCGGACTCGATTTTTGATATTCAAATCAAGCGTCTGCACGAATACAAACGCCAGCATCTGAACGCCCTGCATATTTTGTCGGAATATCTCTATATAAAGGAAAATCCCCAGGCTCCCTTTGTACCCAAAACCTATATTTTCGGTGCAAAGTCAGCTCCCGGTTACTATCTTGCAAAGCAGATAATACAGTTTATATGCTCCATTGCAAAGCTTGTGGACGGAGACCCCGACATGAAAGGCAAGCTCAAGGTGGTTTATGTTGAGGACTACCGTGTTACTTTGGCCGAGCTCCTTGTTCCGGCCGCCGACATAAGCGAGCAGATATCTCTCGCCGGAACCGAGGCGTCGGGAACTGGAAACATGAAGCTCATGTTAAACGGTGCCGTCACGCTTGGAACCGAGGACGGAGCAAATGTGGAGATACACGAGGCGGTTGGAGACGATAACATAGTCATTTTCGGCATGACCGCCGACGAAGCGAGAGAACTTAAAAAAGCATATAATCCCCGCCAATACTATTATAACAATCCCCGTATAAAGCAGACGGTGGATCTGGCTCAGCGAGGCTTTGCCGAACACAGCTTTGAGGCTGTGGCGTCGTCCCTGCTTGAGCGGGATGAATACATGGTGCTTGCCGACTTTGAAAGCTATTGCCGCGCCCACGAAAAAATCGATGAGATATATAAGCAGAAGAATGTATTTGCCGGAATGTCTCTCGTTAATATCGCCCGGGCCGGAAGATTTTCGTCCGATCGCGCGGTGGCCGAATACGCAAGCAACATCTGGAACTGCAAACCGGTAAAATAGCACTGTAAATTGTAATGTAATAGAGGAGGTGAAAAAATGGATTGCCTTTTTTGTAAAATAGCCGCCGGAGAAATTCCGTCGACCAAAATTTATGAGGACCGAGAGGTTTATGCCTTCGCCGACATAAATCCCCAGGCACCTTTCCATTGCCTGGTCATTCCCAAAGAACACATTGCTTCAGCCGCCGAAATAACCCCCGAAAACAGCGGTGTGGCGGCTCATATTTTTGAGGTTATCGGAAAGATTGCCGAGGAAAACGGTTTGGAAGAGGGATTCAGAGTGGTGTCCAATGTGGGCGAGCTCGGTCAGCAGACCGTAAAACACCTGCATTTCCATATTCTCGGAAAGCGACAGATGCAGTGGCCTCCCGGCTGATACCCAAATAAAAAGGCAGAGAAACCGGAGCTTTTGATTAAGTCTCCGTTCCTCTGCTTTTTTTATAAGCAAAATACATGCTTTCCTATGGTGGTGATTACCGGCCTTGATCTTATCCACTGATTTTTGGCGGTTGACGGATTATAATAGTATATAGCTCCTCCCGACGGGTCCCACCCGTTGAGAGCATCTCTGGCCGCCTTGTATGCGCTGTCTGCCACCGGCTTCCAGAACTGACCGTCATTAAGACAGGTAAACGCCCCCGATTGGTAAATTACGCCCGAAACCGAGTTTGGAAAAGAGGAATGCTTGACCCGGTTGAGAACCACTGCACCGACCGCCACCTGACCCACATAACTTTCTCCTCTTGCCTCGGCCGAAATAAGCTGTGCAAGAAGATTGAGGTCACCGGAGGACGAGGAGCTGGATGAAGAGCTGTTGATGCCCATGGCGGCCAGGGTCTTTTTGCCGCATATGCCGTCGGCCGTAAGCCCGTTTTTCTTTTGAAAATAAATTACGGCATTTTTGGTGCGGGTGCCGTATATTCCGTCAACGGTGGAGTTGAAATACCCCCATTTTTTCAGCCGGGTCTGAATTTCTCTGACCTCCGCTCCGGTCGACCCCATTTTTGACAGAGCGTTGGCCGAGGAGGACAAGACCAGTCCGATTATAAGAATGTTGATAAAGGCAACCACCGCTATCTGCCAAAATTTCGCAAGCAGAGTCTTTGATGATTTCATATAAACACCTCTAAAAATATAGGATGATATTACTTTTTCCCTTTTTGTTCAAATTATCCAAAGCGTCTTTTTTGCCCATACAAGATGTATACGGTAAACAAAGAAAATCCCCAATATTTTGGCTTGAAAAAATTTCTTAAAAAAAACCGAAAAAAGGGGTTGACAAAGGGTCGGGATTTTGGTATTATATCG
>CABMOR010000101.1 GCA_902388225.1 uncultured Oscillospiraceae bacterium
GTATAATTACGACATTTTCTTTTAAATCCTTCCGATCTCAAAATGGAAAGGGCCCGGTGTAAACCGAGTCCTTTTCATTTTATCTTATTTTTTCTTTAATCTCGGCGACCGTTAAAACATCCGACTTACTAAAGCTTTTGGCAGACGGCGGATATCAGCCGACCGAACTTTTCCTTTGCCGCATTTCCGGTTTCCATGACCTCTTTATGGGAGAGGGGTTTGTCCGAAATTCCCGCCGCCATATTTGTTATACAGGATATCCCCAACACCCGAATCCCGCAATGATTGGCCACAATGGTTTCGGGCACGGTGGACATTCCGCAGGCGTCACAGCCAAGCCCCCTCAAAGCCCGTATTTCGGCAGGGGTTTCATAGGTCGGGCCGGGAGTATAGCAATATACTCCCTCTTGCAGGGGTATTGAAAGCTCTTGCGCAGCCTCTTTTGCAACCTTTGTAAGCTCTTTGGAATATGCTTCGCTCATTGACGGAAAGCGAGGTCCGAAGGAATCTAAATTCGGACCGGAGAGAGGGCTGCTGCAAAAAAGTGAAAAATGGTCGGTTATAAGCATAAGCTGGCCGGGCGTAAACCGGGTATTTATGGCTCCGGCCGCGTTGGTCAAAATCAGGTTTTTCACACCAAGCAGGGACAAAACCCTGATATACAGCGTCACTTCCTTCATGCTTCGGCCTTCGTAGGCATGAATTCTTCCCTGTATGGCCAGGATTTCTTTGTCCTTGACCTTCCCGAATATCATGCTGCCCTTATGTCCCTCCACCGTGGGAGCCGGAAAATCCGGAATTTCATCAAAGGATATTTCCCGGCTGTCCTTAAGTGAATCGCCAAATGAGCCCAGTCCGCTTCCGAGCACAACGGCCGTATCGGGGATATTCTCCTGTTTTTGCCGTATAAAACCGGCGATTTTTTCAATGCGACGTAAATATTCGTCCATACCCGTTTTTCCTTTCGGTTTTTGTCTTTTTTATTATACCGAAAAATTTTAAAAAAACAAGACAGCGTTTAGCGGATTTATATTTGATTTTTCGGTGGGAAGGGGTTTGTTGCATAATACCGCTTGCCCAAACAGCCAATGTGTATTATAATAAACAAAAAAATAAGGAGTTTTTGCCATGTCTGTTATGGATAAGCTTAACGGTTCTGTTCTCTATCTGATTTGCGGCGGAATTATTGCCTTTGTGGCGGTGGTTTGCGTCATATTTATGGTCAGAGCATACCGCCAGGGCAAGGCTTTGGGTATGGACACCACAAAAATGAAACGGGTAATCATATCCAGCGCCACCTTTTCGGTTTTGCCAAGCATAGGAATTCTCCTCGGGGTAATCGCCCTTGCGGGAAGCCTGGGAATTCCGTGGCCCTGGCTGAGACTTTCGGTTATCGGCGCCCTTCACTATGAAACCCAGGTGGCTCAGGCGGCGGCCGAGCAAACCGGCATGAGTTCCCTGTCGGCTGCGGAAATGACGCCGTCAGGATTTGCGACCATTGCCCTGCTCATGAGCGTTTGTATCATTTGGGGAATGGTTTTGTCGGTACTTTTCAACAAAAAATACACCTCAAAGCTTCACGGCGGATCAAAGAACGGCGGCCTTGCGGCGGGATTTGGCGACAGGGCCATGACAGCCATGTTCATCGGATTGGTCAGCGCCTATATCGGAAGCTATATCGGCTCCTTTGTCTCGTCTCAGGGGCTTTTCACCTTTAACGGAAGTCTCACCCCCCTTATTGTTGTAGCCGTGTCGGCCGCCGTAATGGCTTTCTTTATATTTCTTTCCTCAAAGAAGAAATTTGCTTGGGTGGAAAACTTCTCGGTTGCGGTCAGCATGCTTGTGGGAATGGCCGCAGCCGTTGTTGTGGAAATGGTTTGAGAGGAGGAAAAAACAATGAGTGAAAACAAAAATACGAGTTGGGAAAAATACAGCAAAACCACCCATATTATCGGCCGCTTATCCAGCATAGCCGTCCTTATAATGCTTGTGAGCGCCCCCTTCCTTATCGGAAAGTATCTCGGAGCGGTTCCCGACCTTTCGGCGGCGGCCAAGGGCTTTTTCTCGGTGGGGCTTGTGTGGCTTGTAAGCAGCGTTGCGGAATTTCTCATATACACACCTATGCTTGGCTCAGGCGGAGGATATCTCGCATTTATAACCGGAAACCTTATAAACATGAAAATTCCCTGTGCCGTCAACGCCCGTGACATGGTGGGCGCCAAAACCGGCACAAAGGAAAATGAAATCATCTCCACCCTCTCCATAGCAACTTCCTCCCTTGTGACCATTATTGTTCTGGCGGTGGGCGTGGCAATACTCACCCCCTTAAAGCCCCTGCTGGAAAGCCCCTCTCTTCAGCCTGCATTTAACAATGTGGTGCCGGCGCTTTTCGGCGCCATGGCCTATAAATATTACCGCAAAAACATAAAGGTCGCCGTTGCTCCTCTGATTATTATGAGTCTGCTGTTTATCCTGGTTCCTTCCCTTACATCCTCCACCAGCTTTATGATAATTCCCTCGGGAGCCATCGCCATCGGCATTGCACTGTTGCTTTACAAAAAAGAAAACAAGGGGGAAGAACATTGAATCTTGTTTGGATAATACCCCTTTGTCTTGTGGGAGGGGCTTTGCTTTTGGTGCTTGGGGCTTTTGTCCGCACGCTCTTTATTCCCGCAAAAAAATCCCAATATAAACCGTGCGAGGATGAAGGCGAGTCGCTTGCGCTTGCCCAAAAGCTCTCTTTAATGATAAAATATGACACCACCTCCCATCCGGGCATAGATGAAGGGGAAAAATTCCTTGGCTTTCATGAAATTTTACAACAGCTTTTCCCTCTGGTTCATAAGAATCTTGAAAAAACCGAAATTGACGGCAATCTGCTTTTCTTCTGGAAGGGAGAAAGCGACAAAAAGCCGATTCTGATTATGAGTCATCAGGATGTGGTTCCGGCCGAAGGGGTTTGGGAACACGATCCCTTTTCGGGAGACATTGAAAACCAAAGGGTATACGGACGGGGTGCGGCCGATACAAAATGCTCTTTAATGGCCTTCTTTGAAGCCTGTGAACAGCTTCTTTCTGAAGGGTTTGTCCCTCCCACCGACGTCTATCTTGCCTCGTCATGTACCGAGGAATGGGCGGGAGACGGAGCTTCCAAAATTGTAGGAGAGCTTAAAAAACGCGGGGTCGAGCTTTTTCTGCTGTGCGACGAAGGGGGCGCCATAATTTCCGACCCTATAGGCGGAATTTCGGGAAACTTTGCCATGGTGGGTATTTTTGAAAAGGGTAAGGCCGATGTTAAATTTACCGCCCTAAGCAACGGAGGCCACGCCAGCGCCCCCGCAAAGAATTCCCCCATCGCGCGCCTTTCGGCCTTTGTAAACGAGGTCGAAACCAAATCTCCCTTTAAGGCCCAAATGTCTGAGGAGGTGGCAGCTATGTTTAAGGCTCTTGCGCCATACGCCCCCTTTGGACTCAGAATGCTGTTCGGCAACCTGTGGCTGTTCAAGCCCCTTTTGACCGCCCTCATGCCCTCCCTGAGTTCCCAGGCCGGCGCCATGCTCAAAACCACCGTGGCTTTTACCATGCAATCGGGTTCCAAAGCATATAATGTCATTCCCCAGCAAGCCACATTAGGCGCAAACATGCGGTTTATTCCCCATCAGGGAGAAAAACAAAGCATCGAAATAATCCGAAAGCTTGCACAAAGGCACGGCCTTGAAACCGAGGTCATTCATTCAAACGATTATACCGTACCGGCCGACATTAAGGGCGAGGCATTTAAACTTATGGAAAATGTCATTGAGCAAACCTTCCCCGGTCTTCCCTCCTCTCCCTATATTATGACCGGAGCCACCGACGCTCAGTTTTTCCAGCCGGTATGCAAAAACTGTCTGCGTTTTTCGCCGGTTATTTACGGTCCTGAGCAGATGAAGGGAATGCACGGGATTAACGAATGTATAGAATACAACTGCCTCCCCGGTGCCGTAAGATTTTATAAAAATCTTATCAAAGCACCAAAATAAAACGCTTTTCGGATTGTTTTGGGCGTTAGCTTACTCTTTACGGGAAAAAATACTGACATAAAGACAAAAAAGCACCCGATGCTTCATCGGGTGCTTTTAAAATGTTTAATCTACTGTTGCAAGGTAAATTCCTCAATCTTGCCCACGGCTTTTTGCAAAATGAGTCGGGCGTCGGAAACGCTTAACCCTTCGGTTCCGTCCACATCTCCGGCCTTTATCTGCCCGTCCGAAAGCTGAATTTTACCCACAGCCGACTGCAGGGCAAGCAATGCGTCGTTTACGGTAATTTCGCCGTTGTTGTCGACATCACCGTACATTATCTTCTCCTGCTCCTTAACATCGGCTGAAACCATAACACTGCCCTCGGGCATGGTGAAGGAATATACGCCGTCTTTCTCGGTAAAGTCAATCTCCTGACCGTGGCTGGTAATCTTGACGTTTTCGGCAAGTCCGTCGGCAGTAAATGTGACCGTACTGCCCACAAGGGCATAGTCGTCGGAGAGGGTTATAAGCTTGGAATCCTCCTTGGTGGGGTCGGTATATACCTCACGGAGCACTCCCTCCCAGCCCAGCTTTTCCTTAATAACATTCACAACCTGCTGGGCAGCCTTTTGATGCACCTGCATGGAGGGATGACCCGAGCCGCCCTGCTGGTCGTAAAAGCGAAGGTCGACATAAACGAAATTTTCATCCCCGCAGGCGGCATATGCTTCTGCCGCCGCCGCCGAACAGTCGCGGAAAGATCCGGTGTTAAGGGAAAAGGCGTAAATTATAAGCGCGTCGGGATTTGCAAGGCGAACCTGTTGAAGGAAATGTTTCATAACCTCTGCGAAATGAGTCCTGGTCTCCTCGGTCTTGGGTTTATCCCAAACGTCGTTGTCTCCCATGTTGACTATGACAATGTCATTGTCGGCGGCCGCAAAATCATACAGCTTGGATGAATCGGGATAGGGGGTGTTTTCAGGATTATAAGGGTCAAACTCCACATACCCGTTTTCATCCTGTATCGGTTTTCCCGCGCCGTCCACAAGGGCGGTGTTCCAGTAATCGGTGAAGAAATAGGTATTTGTGAAAAATTCGGGGGTACCGGCGCTTGGCTGAGGAACCGGTTCGGTATAGGCTCCGCAACGGGCGGTTATG
>CABMOR010000102.1 GCA_902388225.1 uncultured Oscillospiraceae bacterium
CGTCCGATTTTGCGGTTTTTCGCCGTTATTAGACCGATGGCACCCGCACCGCAATAAAGGTCGACAACCGTACTTTGCTCATGGGGATCTGCAAATTCCACGGCCTTTTGAAAAAGTCTTTCGGCCTGCTTGGAATTGACCTGATAAAAGGACATGGGAGACAGGGCAAACTTCACACCGCACAGCCTGTCGGTAATGAAATCCGACCCGTAAAGCGTACGGCATTTTTCACCCATAATGACATTATTTTTTTTACGATTTATGTTAACCGTTATGCTGACTATGTCGGGCACCTTTTCCACAAGATTTTTTACAAGCTCGTCGGACTTTTTAAGATTTTCTCCGTTTATGATTAAGCAAACGGCAATCTGCCCGCTTTCAAATCCCTTTCGCAAATAAAGATGACGGCAAATTCCCTTTCCCGTTTGCTCGTCATAAACCGTAATTCCGTTTTTTTGCAGATGATCTGTAAAAATTTTGGTTATTATTTCAAACTCGGGCGGCTGAAGCTTGCAGGTTTCACATTCTATGATTCTGTGACTCTTTTTTGCGTAAAATCCGGCAAAAATTCTTCCGTCATCGGTAACTCCAATGGGTAGCTGAGCCTTGTTGCGATAGCCGTCTGTGTTTTGAGCCGAAATAATTTCATCAGGTATTATGTCAATTTTGGCGATACGCCGAATACATTCCTTCACCCTCTCATATTTTATTTCGGCTTCCCGGTCATAGGAAATATGGCGAAAGGTGCATCCTCCGCATTTTTCAAAAACCGGACAGTCGGGGTCCACACGGGAGGGTGCCCCCTTTTCAAGCCCGGTCATTTTTCCGATGCAGTAGTTTTTGCAAACCTTTATTATCCTTATCCTTGCCTCGTCGCCCACTGCCGTTTTGGGCACAAAAACCGTCATACCGTCCACCCTTGCAATTCCGTTTCCGTCGGATGACATGGCGCAAATCACGGCTCTTGTTTCATCATTTTTCTTTAATCCCATAATAAATACCTGCATTTTTTAAAAACTCAGGTAATATTATGCCACAAATCGGCTTTAAGTCAAGGGATAATGTTGAAAATACCCAAACTGAATTTTTATTCGTCATAAATGCAGGTTTTGTTTTCCCCTTTTATTGACATTATATATTGTATATGGTATAATTTAGCCTATATTTTAAGGTGAATATTCAAGGAGTGCATACAATGTCTAAATACACAAAAGAGGATATTATCCGCATTGCCAAAGAGCAGGACGTCAACTTTATCCGTCTTCAGTTTACCGATATTTTCGGTTCGCTGAAAAATGTTGCCATAACCCTCAGTCAGCTTGAAAAGGCGCTGGACAACAAGTGCATGTTTGACGGCTCCTCCATTGAAGGTTTCGTGCGCATCGAGGAATCGGATATGTACCTTGTCCCCGACATAGACTCCTTTGTGGTTTTTCCCTGGAGACTCAAGCAGGGCAAAACGGCCCGTCTTATCTGCGACGTGTACGGAGCCGACATGAAGCCCTTTGCGGGAAATCCCCGTTACATACTTGAAAAGGTCATAAAGGAAGCCAACGACATGGGATATGAATTCGATGTCGGACCCGAATGTGAGTTCTTTCTTTTTAAATTGGATGAAAACGGCCTGCCCACCACCAAAACCGACGACATCTGCGGTTATTTTGACCAAAGCCCGGTCGACCTCGGAGAGCAGTGCCGCAGAGACATTTGCCTGACCCTTGAGGAGATGGGCTTTGAAATCGAGGCTTCCCACCACGAGGTTGCAGGAGGTCAGCACGAGATTGATTTTAAATATGACGAGGCTCTGCGCACGGCCGACAACATCACCACCTTTAAGCTTGCGGTAAAGACCACTGCCGCCGCTCACGACCTTCACGCCACCTTCATGCCCAAGCCCCTTTTCGGCCGTGCGGGCTCGGGAATGCACGTCAACATGTCCCTTAGAGGCAAAGACGGAAAGAACGCCTTTTTTGACCCGAGCGACCCCCTTCAGCTCAGCAAGCAGGCATACAGCTTTATTGCCGGAATAATGGAGCATGTCAAGGGCATGGCGGCGGTCACAAATCCCCTGGTCAATTCATACAAGCGTCTTGTCCCGGGATATGAAGCTCCGGTTCATATTGCATGGTCGGCCCAGAACCGCAGCCCGCTCATCAGAATTCCCACCAGCCGCGGTGCCGGAACAAGAATCGAGCTTCGCTGTCCCGATCCTTCGGCAAACCCCTATCTTTGTCTTGCCCTTTGTCTTGCCGCAGGTCTTGACGGACTGAAGCGCGGGCTCACTCCCGTTCCCCCCGTAAACTCCAATGTTTACGACCTGGACAAAGCCCAGCGCAAGGAGCTCGGCATTGATAAAATGCCCTCCGACCTTAACGAGGCTCTCAAGGAAATGCAAAAGGACAGTCTTGTTATGGAAACCCTCGGCGGTCATATTGCCGAAAAATATATCGAACACAAGAAAAACGAGTGGAGAGAATACTGCACCCGAGTTTCTTCTTGGGAAGTGGAAAAATATCTTTATCAGTATTGATTGGAGTGAAAATTTTGTCTCTTATAATTCCCGAACATTACAGTTCTTTGCTGTCCCTTCGTGACACGCAGGTTGCCATAAAACAGGTCAAGGATTTTTTCCAATGCGAGCTGGCAAAGTCCCTGAATCTGACCAGAGTTTCGGCTCCTCTGTTCGTGCCCAAAAGTTCCGGGCTTAACGACAACCTGAACGGAGTTGAGCGTCCTGTGGACTTTGACATTAAATCCACCGGAGAGGTTATGGAAATCGTCCATTCTCTTGCCAAATGGAAGCGTTGGGCTCTCGGACACTACGGATATAAGCCGGGAGAAGGACTTTACACCGACATGAATGCCATTCGCCGTGACGAGGACGCCGACAACCTCCATTCCTTTTATGTAGACCAGTGGGACTGGGAAAAGGTCATTGAATACGAAAACCGCACAAATGATTTTCTTAAGCAGACCGTCAAGAGCATTTACGAGGTTCTTAAATCCACCGAAATATATATTTTCGGTCTATATCCCGAAATTGCCCCTGTACTTCCCGACGAAATTCATTTTGTCACCGCCAAAGAGCTGGAGGACAAATATCCCGACCTTTCTCCAAAGGAGAGAGAAAACGCCGTCTGTAAGGAATACGGTGCGGTGTTTCTGTCCCAAATAGGCGGAAAACTCCATTCCGGAAAAATTCACGACGGCCGTGCTCCCGACTACGACGACTGGAGCTTGAACGGCGATATTCTCGTATGGTACGACACCCTTGGAATTGCTTTTGAGATTTCTTCCATGGGAATCCGCGTGGACGAAAAGGCCTTGCTTTCTCAGCTTGAGGAACGGGGCTGTTCGGAACGGGCCGAGCTTCCTTTTCAAAAAAGCCTTTTGGAGGGAAAGCTTCCCTACACGATAGGCGGAGGAATCGGACAGTCGAGGCTCTGTATGTTCTTCCTTAAAAAGGCTCACATCGGCGAAGTTCAGGTGTCGGTCTGGCCGGAAGAAATGGTTAAAGAGTGCCGACAACACGGTATAAATCTGCTTTAAGGACTGGTAGTTATGAAATTCACGAAAATGCAGGGCCTTGGCAACGACTATGTTTATGTCGATTGCCTTGAAAGCCTCCCCGAAAATCCCGCCGAGCTTGCCAAAAAAATTTCCGATCGCCACTTCGGAGTGGGGTCGGACGGACTCATTCTTATTTGCAGCTCTGATATTGCGGATTTCAAAATGGTTATGTATAACGCCGACGGCTCAATTTCCGAAATGTGCGGAAACGGCATTCGGTGTGTCGGAAAATATGTCCGTGACAAGGGTCTGACCCAAAAGGACGAAATTTCGGTCGAAACCGGCGCCGGAATTAAATATCTTAAATTCCACCGGGAAAACGGTCAGACAAAGCTCGTTACGGTGGATATGGGAGCCCCCATTTTAAACGGTCTTGACATTCCCACGGTCTTTGATAAAAACCCCGTGGTGGCTCAGGACATCGAGGTGGACGGAATTCATTATAAAACCACCTGCGTTTCCATGGGAAATCCTCACAGCGTGGTTTTTCTTGATGAAAATGTGGATCTTAAAAGCTTTGATATCGACGGTATTGGCTCGAAATTTGAAAGCCATCCCGCCTTTCCCCGGCGTATAAACGCCGAGTTTGCCAAGGTTATTGAGCCCGGTCTCATAGAGATGAGGGTGTATGAAAGAGGCACCGGCGAAACGCTGGCCTGCGGAACCGGCACATGTGCAACCCATGTTGCGGCGCGGCTTAACGGCCTTACCGGCGACCGATCGGTTGTAAAGCTCCTTGGCGGAGAGCTTATTATAGAATGGAACGGACAGGGATCGGTTATGATGACCGGCGGTGCCGAATTTGTTTTTGAAGGTGATTATGAATGGCAAAAATAAACGAAAATTTTCTGAACCTCAAGGGCGGATATCTTTTTTCCGAAATTGCCCGAAGGGTTAATGAATTTAAAAAAGCAAATCCCCGGCGTGAGATTCTCCGTCTGGGTATAGGAGACGTTACCCTTCCTTTGGTTCCGGCTGTTGTTGAGGCTCTTGAAAAGGCCTCTGCCGAAATGGGAAAGGCCGAGACCTTCCGAGGATACGGTCCGGAATACGGATACGAATTTTTGAGAGAGGCCATCGCCCAAAACGATTTTAAATCCAGAGGAGTCAACATATCGGCCGAGGAAATTTTCATAAGCGACGGGGCAAAAAGCGACTGCGGCAACATCGGTGACATTTTCGGTGTTGACAACATCGTGGCTCTGGGCGACCCGGTTTATCCCGTTTATGTCGACACAAATGTCATGGGCGGCCGGTCGGGCGACGCCGGCGAGGACGGAAGATACTCAAAAATAGTTTATCTTCCCTGCACCGAGCAAAACGGCTTCACTCCCTTCCCTCCCAGCACCCACGCCGACATTGTTTACCTTTGCTCCCCCAACAACCCCACCGGCTCGGCGGCCACCAAGGAGCAGTTAAAGGCCTGGGTGGACTATGCCAAAAAAGAGGACGCAATAATACTTTTTGACGCGGCATACGAAGCCTTTATAACCGACGACAGCATTCCCCACAGCATTTTTGAAATCGAAGGCGCAAAAGAATGTGCCGTTGAATTTCGAAGCT
>CABMOR010000103.1 GCA_902388225.1 uncultured Oscillospiraceae bacterium
CCGCCACAAAACAGAGCAAATACTCCTTAAATTCATTTACCGTCATGGGGAATTTAAGGTGACGGGAAATGTTGGTCACGGTGCTGACGGTCGAAAGGGTCCCCTTGGTGTTTATGCTGGAATTTTTGTTTTTTGCGGTCAGAAAATCCAGCACCGAAAGGTTGCAGTCAAAAAGGAGCGTTCCGTGGTGAAGCACCCGTCCGCCGCTTGTCCGCTGGGCGCTTCCGGAAATTTTCATACCCTCCACCGCAATGTCGCACACATTGTTTTTACGGGCGTCTGTTATGGGTGAAAGAAAATCGTCATAGCAGAGGTTTTCCCTGCTGTCGCTTATAAAGGTATAGTTTACATTTCCGAGGTCGTGATAAACCGTTCCCCCTCCCGACATTCTCCTGACCGCCGGGATTTGCCTTTTTTTAAGCTCAAGGAAGTCCACTTCCCGGTATATATTCTGGTTTTGCCCCACAATAACGGCGGGAGAATTCTGCCAAAGGAAGAAAATGTCCTGCTCCCTGAAACGGTTGAAAATATGCTCCTCAAAGGCCTGATTGTAAAAAGGGTCGGTGGAATTGTTTACAAAGGTTATCATGCTTTTCTCCCCTTTTTCAATCTGTACTTCGGTATTTTAACATAAGCCCCCCTCTTTTTCAAGTTTTGCATACCAAAGAGTCAAAAAAAATATAGCTAAAATTTAAAATAGGTATTGTTATACGGTTGATTTTGGTATATAATTAGTCGATAACAGGCGATATAATTATGAATTGGAGATATATTTATGGAAAGATGTGAACTAAGAACCCTGCTGACCGGATACTGTGACCTTGAAGGCAAGGAGGTTTCGGTGTCGGGCTGGGCAAGAACCGTGCGCGATTCCAAGACCATCGGTTTCATCGAGCTCAACGACGGAAGCTCATTTAAATGCGTCCAAATCGTTTTTGAGGAGGGCAAGGTGGACAATTTCAAGAAAATTGCCAAGCTCAATGTGGGCGCCGCCGTGACGGTCAGAGGAACGGTCGTGCTGACCCCCGAAATGCGTCAGCCCTTTGAGATACACGCGAAGGAAATCACGGTGGAGGGACTTTCCACCCCCGACTATCCCCTTCAGAAAAAGAGGCACAGCGTGGAGTTTCTCCGTTCCATCGCCCATCTGCGTCCCCGCACAAATCTTTTTAACGCCGTTTTCCGCGTCCGTTCGGAATGTGCCTTTGCCATTCACGAATTTTTCCACAGCCGCGGCTTTGTCTATGCCCACACCCCTCTCATTACCGGAAGCGACTGCGAAGGGGCGGGTGAAATGTTCCGGGTGACCACCCTTGACCCGGCCAATCCTCCCACAACCGACGGGGGTGAGGTGGATTTTTCTCAGGACTTTTTCGGCAAGCCCACCTCTCTGACCGTTTCGGGTCAGCTTTCGGCCGAGTGTATGGCCATGGCCTTCGGAAAGGTTTACACCTTCGGCCCCACCTTCCGTGCCGAGGCCAGCTTTACCAACCGTCACGCCGCCGAATTCTGGATGATCGAGCCGGAAATGGCATTTTTCGACCTTAAGGACGACATGGAGCTTGCCGAGGCCATGATTAAGCACATCATCAACCATGTACTCAAAACCTGTCCCGACGAAATGCAGTTTTTCAACAGCTTTGTGGACAAAGAGCTTCTCGAAAGGCTTGAATTTGTCAGAAATTCTGATTTCGGCTGCGTCACCTATACCGAGGCGGTGGAAATTCTCCAAAAACATAACGACGAGTTTGACTATCCGGTGAGCTGGGGGGTCGACCTTCAGACCGAGCACGAGCGGTTCCTCACCGAGAAGATTTATAAAAAGCCTCTTTTTGTTATTGATTATCCCAAGGAAATCAAGGCCTTCTACATGCGCCAGAACGACGACGGCAAGACCGTGGCGGCCATGGACTGCTTGGTGCCCGGCGTGGGCGAAATTATCGGCGGAAGCCAGCGTGAGGAGCGCCTCGACGTGCTGTCCGCCCGCATGAAGGAGCTGGGACTTGACGAGAAGGATTATTGGTGGTATCTCGACCTGCGTAAATACGGCGGAGTCAAGCATTCCGGTTTCGGACTTGGCTTTGAGCGCATAATTATGTATATTACCGGTGTTCAGAACATTCGTGACGTGCTTCCCTTCCCCCGTACCACCGGCAGCGCCGAATTTTAATCATTATTTTTTTGAGAAGGATTTGATACAGATGTCGTTTAAGGACATGACAAGGGAACAGCTTGCAAGTTTGAGAGACGAGCTGCGAAAAAGTTATGATGAATTTAAAAGCCGAGGACTGAAGCTTGATATGTCGAGAGGAAAGCCCTCCCCCGACCAGCTCGACCTTTCCACCGGCCTTTGCGACTGTGTGGATTTTGAGACATACATAAAAAACGGAGGTATCGACTGCCGGAACTACGGCTGTATCGACGGACTCCCGGAGGTCAGGCAGATGTTTGCCGACATTCTCGGGGTTAGCGCCGACAATGTTATTTTAGGGGGCAATTCCTCCCTTAACGTCATGTTTGACTGTATTTCCCAAGGATATACCCACGGATTCGGAGACCTTCCCTGGAGCAAGCAGGGCAAGATAAAGTTCCTCTGTCCCTCCCCGGGATATGACCGTCATTTCTGCGTTACCGAATATTTCGGATTTGAGCTTGTTACGGTCAAAATGACCGAGACCGGTCCCGACATGGACGCCGTCGAGCAGCTTGTCAAGGACCCGTCGGTCAAGGGAATTTGGTGCGTTCCCAAATATTCCAACCCCACCGGAATCACCTACTGCGACGAGACCGTCCGCCGCTTTGCCGCTCTTAAACCCGCCGCGAGGGATTTCAGAATTTTCTGGGACAACGCCTATGCCGTTCACGACCTTTACGACGACCGCAGGGATACCCTTTTGAATCTGGCCGACGAATGTAAAAAGACCGGCAACGAGGACATTTATTTCATGTTTGCCTCCACCTCAAAGATTGCCTATCCCGGAAGCGGCGTCTCGGCCGTGGCATGCTCGGACAACAACAAAAAAATCCTGCTCGGCCGCCTTAAATACCAAACCATCGGCCCCGACAAGATGAACCAGCTTGGGCAACTTTGCTTTTTCAAAAACACCAAAGGAATTCTCGACCACATGAAGCTTCATGCTTCCAAGCTCCGTCCGAGATTCGAAACCGTCCTTTCCCACCTTGAAAACGACCTTTCTAAGGACGGTATCGTCACCTGGACCACCCCCAACGGCGGATATTTTATAAGCGTCGACCTGACCTACGGCTGTGCCAAGGAGGTTGTTGAGCTTTGCGAGCAGGCAGGGGTCAAGCTGACCGAAGCCGGAGCCACCTTCCCCTACGGCAAGGACCCAAACAACTCCAACATCCGTCTTTCTCCCTCCTTCCCTCCCGTTGAGGAGCTGGATCTTGCCATGCAGCTTTTCACCCTTTGCTGTAAGCTGGCGTCGGCAGAAAAACTTTTAAAATAAAATTTCGGCCTGTCAAACCTGACAGGCCTTTTTAAGAGGATGAAATGAAGCTTTTATTTAACGATGTATTACGGCGGGGTAGGGAAAATTTCCCCGACAGGGTGGCGGTGACCGCCGCCGACGGCAACATAAGCTATTACGACCTTGATGTTCTTTCAAACGGCATCGCAAGTCTGCTTTTAAGCAAGGGGGCAAGACCGAAAGACCGTATAGCACTTTGCATGTCAAATTCCTCCCTTTGGATTTACGCATTTTTCGGCATTATAAAGGCGGGATGTACGGCCGTGCTCATAAACTCCTATGCCGAGCAAAAGGACAAGAAAGAGCTTGCAAGCTTTTCCCGATGCCGTTTTTATCTTTGCAAGACGGGCGAAAGCCCGGAGCTTTCGGGAACCGAAGCTATTGAGCTTGACAGCGGAATTTCCCCTCTTGAAAGCTTTGATTCAAGGCCTTTAAAGGAAAAACAGACGGCTGTCATAATTTTTACTTCGGGTACCACCACCTCTCCCAAAGGGGTTTGCCTTTCCCAAAGGGCTCTGCTTTGCAACGCAAAAGCTCTCACCCGCTCCTTCGGAAAATATCACGGGAAAAAAATCTGCCTTGCCCTTCCCCTTTTCCATTCCTTCGGGCTTCAGGTTGCCCTCAGCTATCTTTATATGGGAGAAACGGTCTGTCTGCCCGAAAAAATCAACGGCGACTGCATAGGCCGCCTGCTAAAAAAAGAAAAAATCACCGACATCACCGGCGTTCCAACCGTCTTTGAAGGGCTTAAAAACACCCTTTCAAACGACGTGGCAAAATCCCTCGGCTTTTGCATTGTAGGGGGAAGCAATGTGGGGGAGGAACTGACCAAAAAGCTCAGGGGAAAATTCTCAAACGCCCAAATTCTTGTGGGTTACGGCCTTTCGGAAAATTCCCCGGTGGTTTCCTGCCTTGCGGCAAAGGACAGGCACCTTGACTCGGTGGGAAAGCCCATAAAAGGCGTAGGGGTTAAAATCAAAAACGGGGAAATCACGGTTTTCGGAAAATGTGTTATGAACGGTATCTCCAAAAGGACGGGAGTATATCCCCTCCGGCAAAAGGGGTTGTTTTAACCGGCGATTTGGGGCATTTTTCCCCCGACAAATACCTTTATATCGACGGACGGATAAAGCAGATAATCATAAAGGGCGGGGAAAATATTTCGGCCGAAAAAATTGAGAAAGCGGCTCTTTACTGCGGCGCTTGTGAAGCGGCGGCTGTGGCAATACCCGACGAAATTTTCGGGGAAAATATCGCCCTTTTTGCGGTCAAAGAAGGTCAAAATGATTTTGACACCCGACAGTTTGAAAATGAGCTTTCAAAGGTTTTAAGCCGCTTTGAAATGCCCAAAATCATACTCCCTCTTGCTCAAATCCCCAAAACTCCAAGCGGAAAAACAGACACCGAAAAACTCAGGAAAATTTTAAAAGACAAATAAAAAAACGGCGGGTATATGACCTTTCAAAAGAAAGAGCGATACC
>CABMOR010000104.1 GCA_902388225.1 uncultured Oscillospiraceae bacterium
GTGTTAAGTAATTATTTGTTTTTTTGCCCAAGAGGTTTTTGTCTTATAAAAACCCCTTGGGGTGGTATCACATAGGGATTTGTACGCCTTAAGCGTATTATTCTCGGCAATACTGCGTAAAAAATCCACGGTAAGGCTGTCGCTTGCCGTGGATTTCTTATTTATAACAAATGATTTTAATTTAAAATATTTCCGGACTTTTCAATGCCGTTCTTGTTTTTTCCCTGTCAATGGCAAAAAGACTTCTGAGTCTTATTGTTGCGGCACCCATATTTGAAATTTCGTCAATTTTTAGCTGGGTGTAAAGCTTGCCGTTTTTCTCAAGAATGGAGCGCACCTCGTCGGAGGTTACGGCGTCCACTCCGCATCCGAAGGAAACAAGCTGAACAAGGTTTATGTCCAAATCCTTTGGAGCTTCACCCACAAATTTGGCCGCCGCATAAAGACGGGCATGATATGTCCACTGATTACGGACATCAACCGGGAAGGGCTTTTCCAAATAACTGACGCTATCCTCGCTTATTACCGCCGCTCCGAGATCGCACAGAAGACTGTCTATGCCGTGATTTATTTCGGGGTCGACATGGTAGGGACGTCCCGCAAGAACAATTATAGACATCCCTTTTTCCTTGGCGGTTTCGATAAACTCGGTCGCTTTTTTTCTAACATTTTCAAAATACTCGCTGTATGCGCTATACGCCTTTTTACAGGCATCGCTTATATTCCTTCTTGTCAGGTTGGGAAAATATTTTTTAAATACTTCATATGCTCTTTTCTTAAACTGTTTGGGATTTGCAAGGCTCATAAAATCGCATATGAAGGTTGTTTTTGACAGTTCGGTCACATTATCCTTTATAACCTGGGGATAATACGCAACCACCGGACAGTTAAAGTGATTGACCCCCAGGCCTTCCTCCAGGTTATAGGTCATGTCGGGATAGAAAATAAAGTCGGGATTTTGCTTGATAAGCCAATCGATATGACCGTGAATTATCTTTGCGGGATAGCAGGCCGTGTCGGAGGGAATGGTGTGCTGTCCGTTTAAATAAAGCTGACGGTCGGAAAGGGGAGAGACCAGTACATTAAATCCAAGGGAGGAAAAGAAGGAATGCCAGAAGGGCAAAAGCTCGTAGAAATTAAGCCCAAGGGGAATACCCACCGTCATTTTTTGCGAATCGATCTTTTGGCTTGAATACCCCTTAAGCAAAGAAAGCTTATAATCGTAAATATTATATTTTTCATTCTGCTTTTGGCCTGATATGGGTCTTGAACAGCGGTTTCCGGCAATAAATTTTCTGCCTTCACCAAAGGAATTTACCGTCAGAGTGCAGTTATTGGTGCATTTACCGCACTTGACCGAAGAAACCTTATGTTCAAATTTTTCCACCTGTTCCTTGTTCAAAACCGACGATTTTCCCACGGCATTATTCATTGCATAAAGGGCGGCGCCGTAGGCTCCCATTATTGGTGCAAATTTCGGGCGGATAACCTCCCGGTTTATTTCCTGTTCAAAGGCTCTGAGCACGCAGTCGTTTAAAAAAGTACCGCCTTGAACAACAATGTTTTTGCCGAGGCTGTCGGCGTTTGAACACCGTATAACCTTGTACAGAGCGTTTTTTACCACGCTTACCGAAAGTCCTGCCGCAATATTTTCAACACTTGCGCCGTCCTTTTGAGCCTGTTTTACGGCGCTGTTCATAAATACGGTGCATCTGGAGCCGAGAGAAACGGGAGCGTCGGCAAAAAGACCCAATTTTGCAAACTGCTCGGCCGTGTATCCCATGGCGCTTGCAAAGGTCTGCAAAAACGAGCCGCAACCCGAAGAACAGGCCTCGTTAAGATAAATATTATCAATTGCTCCGTTTCTAATGTGAAAGCACTTAATATCCTGGCCTCCGATATCGAGAATAAAATCAACATCAGGGCGGAATTTCTTGGACGCTGTAAAGTGCGCTACAGTCTCGATTATTCCGAAATCAAGGCCAAAGGCATTTTTAATAAGCTTTTCGCCGTATCCCGTAGAAGCCGATGAGGCAATTTCAATGTTGGGAAAATCCTTATAAATTTCCTCAAGATATTTTCTTACGGCAGAAACAGGATCGCCGTCATTTGAAGCGTAGAAGGGTCTGAAAATATTTCCGTTTTGGTCGGATAGTAGTATTTTTACGGTGGTAGAGCCGGCATCAATGCCAAGGTACATAGGACCGTTTGGAGCGTCAATTTCTTCAATTCCGGCCGAAGCTTCATCATGCCTCGCCTTAAACTCGTCATATTCCTTTTGGTCCTTAAAAAGGGGAGAGGAATGAACATATCCCGATGAAGTCATATGCACCGAAAAAAGCTTTGAAATGTCGCTAAGGGACATTTGACGGTTAACATCCGAAAAAGCCGCTCCCATGGCGACGTAATAAAGGGAATTCTCCGGACAAATTCCATTGGTATTTAAAGATTCGTCAAATGATTTTCTAAGTTCTGATAGAAATGTAAGAGGACCTCCGAGATATAGGATGTTTCCCATTATGCTGCGTCCCTGAGCAAGTCCGGCAATGGTCTGATTTACCACCGCCTTGAAAATTCCTGCCGAAATATCTTCCCGTCTTATGCCCTGATTGAGAAGCGGCTGAATGTCCGATTTTGCAAAAACTCCGCACCGAGATGCAATTACGCAGACATTTTCATGAGCCTTTGACAGGTCGTTCATTTGGTCGGGAGTTATCTTCATAAGCGAAGCCATTTGGTCGATAAAAGCGCCCGTACCTCCGGCACAGCTTCCGTTCATACGCATTTCAAAGCCGCCGGTCAAAAACAGAATCTTTGCATCCTCTCCGCCAAGCTCAATAACCACGTCGGTATCGGGATTAAGAGCATTGACGGCAATTTTTTCTGCAAAGACCTCTTGTACAAAGGGAATGTCAAGCTTTTCGGCAATTCCCATTCCCGCCGAACCGGATATGGATATTCCGACCTTTTCGTCCGGGAAAAGCTCTTCAACATCAGAAAGCATTTCTAAGGCGGTTTGAGAAATTTTGGCGTTATGCCTTTTGTATTTTGAAAAAAGAAGATTTGCTTCTTCATCGACCAATACGCATTTCATTGTGGTCGATCCGATATCTAATCCTAACTTCTTCAATCTGTTACTTTCCTTTCGTCTTCCGCCATTGAAAGCATGAGCTTAATGCGGTTTTCCTGATTGACCTTTGATGCGCCGGCATCATAATCTATGGGGAAAATATTCGCGTCGGGATAAAATTCTCTAATCCGTCTGACCGTACCCTTTCCGACAATGTGGTTCGGAAGACATCCAAAGGGCTGTGCACATATTATGTTGTTATATCCCTTTTCAATAAGCTCGGCCATCTCTCCGGGCAAAAGCCACCCTTCGCCCATTTTAACCCCACGGTCTATAACCTTTTCAGCAAGGGCTTTTATATTGGAAAAGGGGGAAGGAGGGGTAAATTCCGGATATTTTTTGAGCACATTTATCATTAGGTTTTCCCAACTTGCCGCCATTTTCTCGGCCGCTTTTCCCGCCAATTTAACGATAGGATTTCCGCCGTAATATTTATGATCGGTCTCAATGTTTGAAAAACAATACTGGAAAAAGCCCAGAACTCCCGGCACCATGTATTCGCAGTCCTGACTGAGCAGGAATTTTTCGAGATTGTTGTTTCCGAAGGAGGAATACTTAACATATATTTCTCCCACAATGCCAACCTTTTTAAGCTTCTTTTTTTCTTTTTTAATCGCCGCAAAATCCCCGGCGATATTTTCAAGATTTTTTTTCATGGAAGAAGACGACAGGCCTTTTTTGTGCCTAAACTGATCGGTGAGCTCGTCAATCCATTTTTTGACCGTTTTTTCCGTTTCTCCTTTGTTGACCTCATAGGGAAGAATTTGATTTTTAAGAAGCATGAGCATATCTCCGTAAACAAGAGACCGTATACCCATAAGCAGCATTACGGGAGTTATCTTAAACCCGCTGTATTTTTCAAGCTCAGTAAAGCTTAAGGAAATTATAGGAACATATTCCATGCCCATGTTTTTCAGCGCCTTACGAAGCAGAAAGATATAGTTTGATGCGCGGCATCCTCCGCCCGTTTGGAACTGAATAAGAGCGGATTTGCGGGGGTCAAAATCCCCGCAGGTCAGGGCGTGAATCTGCTGTCCTGCCATACAAATTGCGGGATAGCACATGTCGTTATGTATATGGGCAAGACCCTCGTCTATAACCTCCTTGCCCTCGTAATGTACCACCGCAACATTATATCCGTACATACGAAAAAGTTCGGATAAAAGCTCCATATGAGTAGGGAAAATGTCGGGAGCGATTATGGTATATTCTTTTTTCATTTCTTTAGTAAAGTCAAGCGACATTGCTTCACCTTCTTTTTAACATTTGTTGCTTATTTTAAAATCATGACATCTTTTTACCTACTTATCGGCGGTCATAAAAATACTTTTTTGACCTTATTCAATTATTTTATCATATTTTCAACACAAAGTCTATCAACATTTGCACCTAAAATTTTAAACTGGCGCAAATTTTCTTTTAATAAAAAGGGAAAATAAAACCTTATTTGCAAAACACCAGGCAAAAGAATATTCTGAAGGGACTTTTAAACATTGTTTTATTCTTGGTCATTCGAATCGTAGTAATATTCCTCTTCTGCATAAATATCGGGTTGCCGATTATTTATGATTTTAACCGAAGTCAGTACCGTGCAGATATTTACGGCGCTTTCAAAAATAAGCGTAAATCCGAGGATGACCGCCATAACATCGGCAGCTTCGGAAGGTCTGAAGACAAGAACAAGTCCCCATACGGCTGCAATGACCGAAAGGACAAATACAAGCCACCACTGACTTATGCCG
>CABMOR010000105.1 GCA_902388225.1 uncultured Oscillospiraceae bacterium
CCATTGCTTTTAAGCTCCTTTACGGCGGCGGGAGAATCGGGCTTTATGCTGTCGGAAATGACGATATGGCCGAAATATTTCCCGTCAAAGGCCACATGAACCACCGTTCCGGTTTTATGGCAGTCACGGTAACTAATTCCCTCCGACTGCATAAGCCTTGAGTTTCCCACAAGCACCCTGTGCCCGTCAATTTCGGCACTCAGCCCCTTCCCGGCTATTTCGGTAACATTTTTCACCCTGTCATGTGGAATTTGCTCCTTGCAGGCGTTTTTGAGCGAAACCGAAAGGGGGTGGTCGGAAAATTGCTCGACCGCCGACGCTATTTTCAAAAGCTCGCTTTCCGAAACAATTTGAGGATGAAGGGCGGTCACCGAAAATTTCCCCAAGGTCAGGGTTCCGGTTTTGTCAAAAACCACCTGAGAGGTCTTTGACAGCGCCTCAAGACTTGTCGAGCCCTTTATGAGAATACCTCTTTTGGAAGCTCCTCCTATTCCCGAAAAGAAGGAAAGAGGCACCGAAATAACCAGGGCGCAGGGGCAGGAAATGACCAAAAAGATGAGCGCCCGATTGAGCCAAGGGGCAAAGGGTCCGCCGGTTAAAAGAGGAGGTAAAACCGCAAGAAAAGCCGCCGCCAAAACCACGGCGGGGGGATATATCTTTGAAAATCGGGTGATGAATTTTTCGGCCTTGCCCTTTCTTTCCGACGCCTCCTCCACAAGGCGCAAAATCTTGGCCACGGCCGAATCTTCAAATTCTCCCGTCACCCGTATGCGAAGGCTTCCGTTTATATTTATACAGCCCCCCAGCACCTCGTCAAAGGTCTCTACATCCCTGTAAGCCGATTCTCCGGTCAGAGCCGTGGTGTCAAGAGAGGAGCTTCACTCGATGATAAGTCCGTTGACCGGTACCCTCTCCCCTGCCTTGACGACGATTATATCTCCCACCTTAAGCTCCTTTGGCGAGACGGTTTTAAGACCGTCTTTTGTTTCGAGATTGGCCCTTTCGGGACATATTTTCATAAGGGAGGAAATGGAATTTCGGCTTTTATCCACCGCATAGTCCTGGAAAAATTCCCCCACCTGATAAAAAATCATGACAAAAACGCCTTCGGGATAGTCACCGATGCAAAAGGCTCCAAGGGTGGCCACCGTCATGAGGAACATTTCGTCAAAAAGCTCCCCCTTAAAGATGTTTTTAAAGGCCGAAAGGACGACGTCATAGCCCGCCACAAGATACGGAAGGGCAAAAAGTAAAAGGAGCAGTGGATTTGAAAGACTGCAAAGGCTTTTGACGGCATATGCTCCCAAAAGCAGGACGGACGACAGTATTATTCTTGCGAGGGTTTGCTTTTGTTCTTTTTCCATTTGGCTACTCTCCTATATGTTCAAGACCCTGGTCGATTATGGAGCGGACATGGTCGTCCGACAGGGAATAAATGACGGTTTTGCCCTCTCGGCGGAATTTAACAAGCTTTGACTGTTTAAGAACACGGAGCTGGTGGGAAATGGCCGAAAAGCTCATGTTGAGAACCTCGGCAATGTCGCATACGCACATTTCCGATTCCAGCAGTACGCAAAGGATTTTGAGCCTCGTGCTGTCCGAAAAGACCTTAAAAAGCTCGGCAAGGTCGAAGACAATTTCCTCCTCCGGCATGATTTCTAAAACCTTTTGAATAACATCCTCATGAACGCACTTGTCGGCACAAATCTCTACCTTTTGGTCGGTTTTCATGCTATTACACCCTTTCATTTGAACATATGTTCATATATTGATTTTATTATACCCCCAAAAAAGCCATTGTCAAGAGGAATTTTAAAATTTCTGTTGAGTTTTTTTGATTTGCTGTTAATTGCACGGGCGGGGCCGAGAAAAACCGAGGATTTTTTTCACACCTAAAGACGCAAAAAAAAGGGCGGCAGCTTTCTAAGCATGCCGCACCCGTTTTACTGTCGGTTATATGAAATTTAAGACTTAAACGCCTGGTTTTTTATGATATTTTCGCTTTGCTTTTGGTTTTTTCTTATTTGCCGACGGCCGTTCTTAAAATAAGCATGGCGTCAATGGAATTAACAACTTGGTCTCCGTTCATGTCGGCCAAAGCCTTCTCCTCCTCCGACAGGTTGATTATTTTCACCGTGTGCTGAAGGGCGGTCAGGGCGTCGTTCACCGTCACGCTTCCGTTCATGTCTATGTCGCCCTGAATATAAACGGTCTTTCCGATATCCGCTCGGATATAATCATATCCGATAAGAGCAAGGGGACCGTCGGCTACATTGCTTTCAAAGGTAATTGAAGTGACATTCTTGATGTCAAAGCCGTCGGTAGCGGTGGAATAGTCGATTTCGGGGTCGATCTCGACCCAGCCTCCCACCGAATATGAATAATTTTCAATTCCCTTGACCCACACCGAGCCCCCATCGGAATTGAGACGAATTCCGCTTAAATCGTCGGGGTCGACTACATATACATAAAGCTTTATGTTTTTTGCGCCCTCAAGATCCATGGCCTCAAAGGAATAGGTGGCAAGGCCGTTTCCTCCTCCGGTTATGACAAAATACCCGTCGCCCTGAGGGGGCGCAACATTCCAAATTGCACCGCTGAACCCGTCGTTGACCGACCAGCCAGAAATGCTCTCTCCGTCGGTAATGAGCTTTTGCTCAAAAATTTGACCGGCTCCCCCGAAGGAGGCAAGAACAAGGGCATGAAGCTTATCATAGTCGCTGACAAAAGTTTTTTGTGAAGCCAGAAGACGGTCGAAGGCAGTCTTGGCAGCTTTTATTGCGGCGTTATCCGATTCGTCGGCATTCTGAACATCGGGCAGAGCCGCAATCATCCGGTCAACCTCGGTAACCTCCCTCATAAAGAGCTGTTCATCGGTGGGAGAGCTTGCGGTGGGCCCGATATTGTTCACTTCAATGTCGGGGAAGTCCTCAACCAAAAGGTCGACCTTTTCGGCAACAGGACCGAAGTTTCCTCCGTCATAATTTTCCACAAGGGAGGTGTCGGAGGTCTCTATGTTGTTGCCCACACTACCGTATTGCACGGCACGGCTGTCGATTCTGAAGGGGTCGGAATTGAGCAGAATATTGTCCCTGACGGTATTGTTTTTAGGATAGCAGAACTGCTCTTTGTCATTCCAAAGACCCTTAATTTCGGGATAATAATATCCAAGCTCGCCTTCAAGCAGACTCTTGTCGGCCTCGGAGTCAAAATCGGCGGGATTATTTCCCCATATTATGCCTCGGGCGTCAAGATCGCCGGAATAGGGAGTTGCCTCACCGTCGCCGCAGTTTATAAGTATGTTTTTTTCAAAAACATTTTCCCGTCCGCCCCCGATAAGAAAGGCTCGGTCGCAGTTTGAAAAAATATTTCCGTATACATCAAAAGACGAGCCGCAGTCGTCCTGGTAAACGGCGCTGCAGTAGCCGCTTTGCGAGCCTTCAAAACGCACAATATCGGAAAACAGGTTATACCGAATGACATTTCCCCTGTTAAAGTAGCTCCGTCCGGTATAAACGGCGCCCGAGTCGGAGGTTTCACGGCAGACATGGGAAATATCGTTATATTCAATCGTATGATTTGTTCCCTCAAGATAAACGGCAAGATGGGGAGCTTTGCTCATTTTGTTGTGGGCGATTCTTGCCCCCGAGCCATAGGCCGCAACGGCGTGCTGGTAGGTGCGGTTGGATCTTCCCCATTCCTCAAATTCACAGTTGAAAACCGTATTTTCCGAAGGATTTGAAAGGCTTCCGCCGCTGACCGTAAGGCAGCTTGAACCGAGACCTGTGAAGCAACAGCCCGCCACTGTGTTTTTGAGTCCGTCGACAGAGACGGCGGTTTGGTTTTGAATTTGGGAGAAGGTGCAGTTTTTAAGGGTCAGGCCGTTGCCCTGTGCCTTTATTGCCGAGCCTTCGTAAACACCCGAAAAGCTCAGTCCCTCCACATGAATATTGCTTCCCGAAATTTCAAAAAGATTTCCCTTATAGGTGTTCAGCCGAAGGGTGCTGTTTTGTGGAGTTTCGTTTTCCTTGAGGGCAAAATAAAAATTTCTGTCCTTGTCAAGGGCATAATCACTGTAATCGTTTATTTCGGAAATGAGATTATAGAAAAATATACGCTGACCCGCATTTATGCCATAGTGGGACTGTTTTGACTTATCCTCAATAACGCCGGTGGAAAAATCAATGTCGGCACCGGCGGTATAATATGACCAGTCGTTGCCGGGATAGCCTCCGAAGTAGAAGGGAACGTCACCCATAAGATCGGTTAAAGCCTGCCAGCTTGCCATACGGTTTTGGGGGTCACCCACCTTGAAGGTATAGGAGCCGGTGGTTTCGGTTATTGTTAAAAAGCCGTTTTCAGGATAACAGGAGGCAGAAAGCTCACGGTCGGCATTTATCTCGAAGGTCAGGGGCGAACGCATGGAGGAAATGTCCGACGGCTTCATATCCGGACAGAGATTCCAGAGATTAACCGAGTAAAGTCTGTTTGCAATGCTTTGATCCGAAAGGCTGTTTAATATTGTCTCGTCGGTCACCTTTTGTGCGATGGAAAGATTATAAGACCTACCTCCCGTCACCGAGGCGGAGCTTCCGGGATAGTTTGTATAAACATCCCCCGAATCCTGCCCGTCAAGCAGAAAAGGACTCGAAAGGGTAAAGCTTCCCTTTAAAAAGACCACCACCCTCTCGGCCGAGGAGGCACGGGCGGTATCCCTTGCTTTTTCAAGGGTTTTAAAGGGGTGGGCGGCAGTCCCCAATCCGGTTTCATCGTCGCCGTCGGGAGAAACCACCACGCAGGTTATGTTTTCATAGTCGGGAGTATAATCCGGATTTTCACCCAGCGCCGCCTCCTCCGGCATATCATAGC
>CABMOR010000106.1 GCA_902388225.1 uncultured Oscillospiraceae bacterium
CTTTACGGGCGGGGAAAACGCATACGAAATTACAAAGCGTAATCTTACCGTAACCATTGTTGTAAATGATAAGCAGTATGACGGACTGAATACAGCAAGTATCAATTCGGTTATACTTAACAATGTTGCAAATAACGACAGCATTACCCTTTTAAACGGCACACCGACCTTTAATTCTGTAAATGTTGCAAACGGTATCGGTATTACATTTACCGACTTTACTTTAAGCGGTGATGCAGATGTGCTGAAGAACTACACTTTAACACAACCTGCGGGTGTTACTGCAAACATTACAAACGGCTGGAATCCGGTAAAAGATACGGAATACACCGCAAGTATACCGAATGCAAAAGGCTGGTTAAAGGAAGATTTGACCGTTACCGCAATGGACGGCTACGAACTTTCACTTACCAATACCGCAGATGGAACTTGGGAAAATACTCTTATCGGCGCAGTTGAGAGTGCGGACAGCAGTTTGAAATTCTATGTACGCAACAAAACAACCGGTGCTGTTTCCGAACAGGTAACCGAAGCCTATAAGTTAGATAAGAACACCGAAACTACGGGAACTACCGGCAAGGTTGAATTTGTGGGACGAAGCAGTTGGCAGACTTTTGTAAATCATATTGCTTTCGGTCTGTTCTACAAAGATGAGGTAACCGTAAAAGCAGAAGCCGATGACCGACTTTCCGGAGTGGAGAGCATTGAATACGCTGTTTCAGACAAGGCGATGTCCTTAGAAGAGGTAATGGCAATCACCGACTGGACAGCAATGCCGAAAGACGGTGTAGGCGTAACGGTAGAAGATGAAAAGACATTTGTTTATTTCATCCGCATTACTGACAAGGCAGGAAATGTGACTTACATTTCTACCGACGGTGCAGAGTATGACACTACTTGCCCTGCAATCCGTGGTATTGAAAACGGTAGCATTTACCACACCACACAGGTGATAACCGTTACCGACAAAAATTTTGAAAGCATTACAGTAAACGGCAAGCCTGCAACTCTCGACAGCGAAGTTAAACTTGCTTTAAACGGTAATCGTGAAACAACCTATGCCATCCGGGTAACGGATAAAGCCGGCAATGTAACCGAGTACACCGTAACAATGAAAGTCATTGCGGACATTACAAATCCCATAAAAGACATTACCGAGGATGTTGTAAAAAGTGATGACAAAGAAACCATTGAAAATGTTATCAACAATATCAAAAAAGAACTGAAAAACGACGATTTGACCGATGAGGAAAAAGCAGGACTTGAAGATGAGAAGCAGAAAGCAGAAGACCTTATCAAGAAAATCGAAGAAGCAATCGGTTCTACCGAAACGGATAATACCGACAAGGTAAAAGATATTACTTCGGACAATGTGGAACCCAAAGATAAATCTGACCTTGAGAAAGCCAAAGATGAACTTGGAAAAGCACTTGATGATTACAAAGATAATCTGACAGATGACGAAAAGAACGTCATTCAGGACAAAATCGACCGTATCGAAAAGGCTCTTGATGTCATTGATAAGGTAGAAAAGGTGGAAGATTTAATTAACAAGTTACCGGAGAATATTGCTAAGTCTGATGCCGATGCAATCAAGAAAGCAGATGAAGCATACAACGCTCTTTCAAAATACGAGCAGTCCCTCCTTGATAAGAATGCCAAGCAGAAACTGGATAATGCAAAATCTGCATCGGAAACATTGAACAATCCAAAAACCGGAGATAACAAAAACATTTGGATGTGGTTTGCACTTCTCTTTGTAAGTGGCGGCGGACTACTCGGTACAACTGCTTACAGAAGAAAAAGAAAAGAAACCGAAAACTAAAATTTCATCACTTAAGAATTACTTATCCCGTCTGTTTACTTCAAACAGACGGGATAAAATTTTGCCCAAAAACAGTATTTCTACTTTCCGAAGAAAAACATCTCAAAAGTATTAACAAACATATGTTACCACTGATTAAATCTCATTTGCAAAAGTGCCGAAAATTCTTGTGTTAAGCGGTTTTAGGCAAAAAGAAAAGGAACGCAAGTATCGTATCAATACTTGCGTTCCAATTTGGTGCGGATAAGAGGACTTGAACCTCCACCGAGTTGCCCCGACTAGAACCTGAATCTAGCGCGTCTGCCGATTCCGCCATATCCGCATTTGTTTTTCTGCCGCCCTTTTAGGCCGGCCAAAGGGCACTCTTACCCTCAATTTCAGGGCAAGCGAAATTATAGCACAAAAGACCCGGTTTGTCAATAGAAAAAGTTTTTTTACCTTGGAATTTTTATGAAGAGTTTTGTAAAAAAATGAGCGTATGGCCGGGTGTTTTGAAGCGGTGAGGCGGGGAAGGTTCGGACTAAAGGCTGTTAACACCCATGTGAGGCCGACTGCACTTATATTCTTGACAAAGCGCAGTTTGAGAGGTATAATATATGGAACTGTAAAAGGGGATGTGTCACTATGGTCAGAAGCATGACCGGATACGGTCGTTTTGAATCCGACCTTTCGGGCAGAAATATTTCGGCCGAGATTAAATCGGTTAATCACCGTTATTTTGAATTCTCCTGCCGTATTCCGGCGTCCATGGGATTTTTGGAGGAAAAGCTCAAATCCTATGTCCGCTCTCGGGTTTCCAGGGGAAAAATCGACCTTTATCTTTCCATGGAGGCGCAGGAGGACGAAAACTGTACCGTTTCGGTCAATACCGCCCTCGCAAATGGCTACGCACGTGCCTTTGAACAGCTTGCCGAGATTACCGGCTCAACCCAAAAGCTGACCCCCGATGTTCTCGCCCGTTTTCAGGGCGTGCTTTCGGTCAGAAAGGGTGAAACCGACGAGCAGGCGGTCTGGAACGAGGTTTTGGCCGTTGTTTCGGTGGCGGTGGACAAATTTATCGCCATGAGAGAGCTTGAGGGTCAAAAGCTTCGGGAGGACATTTTAAGCAAGGTGGAAAACATTCTTGACATGACCGAAAAGGTTGAGCAAAAGGCGCCCGAGACGGTGGAAAAATATCGGTCAAGACTGGAGGCAAAGCTTGCCGAAATTCTCGGAGACAAGAGCATTGACCAGCAGCGCCTGATTACCGAGGCGGCGATTTTCGCCGACAAGATTGCAGTGGACGAGGAGACGGTCAGACTCAGAAGCCACATGGCTCAGATAAGCTCCCTGCTTGACAGCGACGAGCCCATAGGCCGAAAGCTGGATTTTGTTTTGCAGGAGTCCAATCGGGAAATAAACACCATCGGCTCCAAATCCCAGAACACCGATATTTCAAAGCTTGTTGTGGATGTTAAATCCGAGCTGGAAAAAATCAGGGAACAAATTCAAAACATTGAATAGGGTGACGGTATGGAGCTTATAGGTATCGGATTCGGAAATCTTTTGTCCAAGGACCGTATTATTTCGGTTATAAATCCCGACTCGGCTCCCATAAAAAGGGTCATAACCGAGGCAAGAGGGCAGGGGCTTCTTATCGACGCCACCCAGGGGAGAAAGACCGGTTCGGTCATTGTGTGCGACAGCGGACATGTGGTGCTGTCCTATCTTACCCCCGAGAGGCTGCTTTCGGGAATGGAAAATGCCGGACAAATCGGAGGATAAAGATGGAACAGGGACGACTTTTTATTATTTCGGGGCCTTCGGGAAGCGGAAAAGACACGGTTCTTAAAACATATTTCGACCGTCATTCGGATTATGAATTTTCAGTTTCGACCATAACAAGGCCAAAAAGAGACAAAAGCGACGAGCAAAAATACAATTTTACCTCAAGGGAAAATTTCCTGCGGCTTATTGAAGAGGATAAGCTGCTTGAATATGCCGAATATTGCGGTAATTTTTACGGAACGCCGAGAGAACCGGTGGAAAGATGGATTTCCCAAGGCAAGGATGTTTTTGTGGAGGTTGAGACGGTGGGAGCGGCCAAAATAAAGGCCAAAATGCCCGAGGCCGTCAGTATATTTATCCTGCCCCCATCCCTTTCGGTGCTTAAAAAACGCCTTTCGGGGCGGGCGACCGAAACGGCCGAACAGCTTGAAAAACGGCTGAAAAAGGCGGCCGACGAGATGAAACGGTCGTTGGACTATGATTACATTGTCATAAATGACCGTTTGGAGGAGGCGGCCGATTGCTTCGAAAGAATCATTCTGGCCGACCGTCAAAGGACGGAACGTAATAAAAATTTTATTAACGAGGTGCTTGAAAATGCTTAATCCTGCCATTGGAAAACTTATTGATACTTACGAAAACCGTTACGACCTGGTGGTCGAGGTGGCCAAACGCGCCCGCATTATAAGCAAATGCGCCCAGGACCACGAAGAAATCCTCACCGAAAAGCCGGTCACCCTCGCAATGGAGGAGCTGGCCGAGGAGAAGTGCGGCAAATAAGGGATTTTCCCTGACCGTCGGGTTAAACCGAGCATAAAAATCAAAGGGGGCTTGTGTGATGAGCGTTAAGACCGTGGGTGTTGCGGTGGAACAAACGGCTTATCATTTTGACAAGCCCTTTGACTATATTCTGCCTGATTATCTGGACTGTGAAAATATTGTGGGAAGACGGGTACTTGTGCCCTTCGGAAAGGGCTCGGCCGAAAGGATAGGGATGGTTATTTATGAAAACGCCCTTGATAAGGCCCCCGAAAACCTCAAGCGGGTGACCGATGTTCTCGACCGTGAGCCGGTGCTTTCGGCCGAGTTTATAAAGCTGGGGAAATACCTTTCGGAGCAGACCTTTTCCCCTCTGTACGACTGTTATAAAGCCTTTTTGCCCTCGGGGCTGAACATAAGGCGTTCCTCCCGATATTTTGCCGCAAAGGGGTCTTTTGATTTTTCCTGCTTTCCCCGGCCGATTATGCGGATATACCGCCTTCT
>CABMOR010000107.1 GCA_902388225.1 uncultured Oscillospiraceae bacterium
TGACAGCATAGCTTCACCCTCAATGCTTTTTAGTTTATACTATGTTTGATTTTTTCATGGGTTACGCAAAAAAGTAGTGACAAAAAGAAAAAAGGTGGTATAATGTTGCTGTGCATAAATTAAAAGATGATTTTGGAGTGGAAAAATGAGTTTCAAAGCAGGTAGTTTTGATGTTGCTGTCATCGGAGCGGGACATGCCGGAATAGAGGCCGCCCTGGCCGCCGCGCATCTCGGATGTAATACAGCAGTATTTACCATCTCTTTTGATTGGGTGGGAAATATGCCCTGCAACCCGTCGATAGGCGGAACGGCCAAGGGACATCTTGTAAGAGAAATTGACGCTTTGGGCGGAGAAATGGGTCATGCGGCCGATAAAAATATGATACAAAGCCGTATGCTCAATCGCGGAAAAGGCCCCGCCGTTCACTCCCTTAGAGGACAGATCGACCGAAGAGAATACAGCGGATATATGAAACACCGTCTTGAGCTCCAGGAAAAGCTTACCGTAAAACAGGGAGAAATTCTGTCGGTAAAAAAGAACGGCGACTGCTGGGATATTGAAACCAAGCTTCACGCCGTCTACACCTGCAAATCGGTAGTATTTGCAACCGGTACCTTTCTCGGCGGACAGATTTTTGTCGGAGATGTGGATTATGAAAGCGGCCCGGACGGGATGTTCCCCGCCACACAGCTTTCGGTCTGCCTTAAAGAAATGGGTATTCCCCTGCGCCGTTTTAAGACCGGCACACCTGCCCGTGTTCACCGCAGAAGTATAGATTTCTCAAAACTTGAACGGCAAGACGGAGACTCGGACATTGTTCCCTTTTCCTTTGACACTCCAAAGGAATCCTTGACAAACAGGGCGGCTTGTTATATTGCTTATACCAACGACCGCACAAAAGAGGTCATTCTTAAAAATCTTCACCGTTCGGCCATGTACGGCCATAAAATCACCGGTGTCGGTCCAAGATACTGTCCGAGCATTGAGGACAAGATAGTCCGTTTTCCCGACAAGCTTCGACATCAGACCTTCATTGAGCCCTGCGGACTTAACACCGAGGAAATGTATCTTCAGGGTCTTTCCACCTCCCTTCCGGAGGACGTTCAGACAGAAATGTACCGAACAATAGAAGGACTTGAAAATGTTCAGATAATTCGGCCTGCATATGCCATTGAATACGACTGTATAGATCCTCTCTTTTTAAAACCCACCCTTGAAATTAAGGGCTTTGACGGACTGTACGGAGCGGGACAGTTTAACGGCTCCTCGGGCTATGAGGAGGCGGCGGCTCAGGGACTTATTGCCGGTATAAACGCCGCAAAAAAGGTTCAGGGAAAGGAACCTTTTATTGCCAAACGCTCGGAAAGTTATATAGGTACTCTTATTGACGACCTGGTAACCAAGGGCTGTTCGGACCCCTACCGCATGATGACCTCTCGTTCGGAATACCGTCTCGTGCTCAGACAGGACAACGCAGAGGAACGTCTTATGCCAATAGGTTATGAAATCGGCATGGTGCCAAAAGAACGGTATGAAAAATTTTTGGAAAAAAAAGCCCTTAAGCAGGCCGAAATTAAACGGGCCGAAAGTACAACCATTCCTCCCTCAAAAACACTTTCAAATATTTTGGAAAAATGCTCCTCCCCGCCTCTTAAGACCGGAGCAAAGCTCGCCGAGCTTATTCGCCGTCCCCAGCTTGGATACAAGGCTCTCCTTCCCGTGGATACCACCCGCCCCGACATTCCCGAAGAAATTTTTGAACAGGCCGAAATTGAAATTAAATACGAAGGATATATTAAGCGGCAGCAGGCTCAAATATCCGAGCAAAAACGCCTTGAAAGCCGTAAACTTTCCGAAGACCTTGATTATAACAACATAAAGGGACTTCGTCTTGAAGCGGTGGAAAAGCTTAACAAAATCAAGCCTATAAGTATAGGACAGGCCGCCCGTATTTCAGGAGTTACACCATCCGACATTTCGGTTTTGCTAATCTTTCTCGAAAAAAACAGAAATCAAGAGGAAAATCGAACTTAAAAATATTAAAAACGCCTTTGGAAAATCCGAAGGCGTTACTTTTGTGTTATTATTTACAGTTTCGGCAGTTTTGGTCACAGCATCCAGAGCATTTTCCCCTGCTTTTAAAGATTTTTACAAGGGCAAAAACCGCCCCAACCATCACAACCGCTAAAATAAATATACTTACGGCATTCATACAATAAGACACCCCACTCCGTATGCAGCAAAGGAGCAAATCCACGCAATCAGGCACTGTCCGACAACTATTCCGGCCGCCCATTTACCTCCAAGTTCTCTGCGGATTGATGCCACAGCCGCAACACACGGAGTATATAAAAGACAGAAAATGAGAAGTGAAAAGGCGGCGGCGGAAGAGCCGATAATTGTGGTTATGCTTGCCGTCCCAAGAAGTACCGAAAGGGTCGAAACAACGCTTTCCTTTGCCATAAATCCGGCTATAAGCGCAGTGACCACTCTCCAGTCACCAAATCCGAGCGGCTCAAAGACAGGCGATATCTTTCCTGCAATAACCGCAAGAATACTCTCCTTTGAGTCCTCAACAATGCCAAGATTAAAGTTAAAGGTTTGCAAAAACCACACCGCAATGGAAGCTATAAAAATGACCGTAAAGGCTCTCTGAAGAAAATCCTTGGCCTTGTCCCAAAGGAGATGAAGAACATTTTTCGCCCCGGGAAGTCGGTAGTTGGGAAGCTCCATAACAAAAGGAACGGCCTCTCCCTTAAAGGCTGTATTTTTTGAAACGACGGCCACAATTATACCCACTGCTATTCCGATTAGATAGAGAGAAAGCATGACAAGGCCGCCGTTTTTGGGGAAAAATACCGAAACAAAAAATACATACACCGGTAATTTTGCGGTACAGCTCATAAAAGGAGTGAGCAAAACCGTCATCTTTCGGTCACGGGCCGAAGGAAGTGTTCGGCTTGCCATAACGCCCGGAACAGTACATCCAAATCCAATAAGCATGGGAACAATGCTTCGTCCCGAAAGGCCGATTTTTCTAAGCATTTTATCGGTTACAAAGGCGACCCTTGCCATGTAACCGCTATCCTCCAGAATGGAAAGAAAAAAGAAAAGAATTATGATTATGGGAATAAAGCTAAGTACGCTTCCCACACCGGAAAAAATTCCGTCAATAACAAGGGAATGTATGACATCGTTAACTCCGGCCGAGGCCATAGCGGCGTCCACAAGTGCTGTGAGCTTTTCTATCCCGTTTTCAAGAATATTTTGAAAAAAAGCTCCGATAACATTAAAGGTCAAAAAGAAAACCAGACCCATTATAAGTATAAATGAAGGAAAAGCGGTATGTTTACCGGTGAGAATTTTGTCAATCTTACTGCTTCGGAGATGTTCCTTGCTTTCCTTGGGCTTTACGACCGCACGGTCACACACCGCCTTGATAAAGGCAAATCGCCCGTCGGCAATAGCGGCGGCGCGGTCGAGGCCTCCCTCCTCCTCCATTTGAAGAATGATATGTTCGAGAGTCTCCTGCTCATTTTTTGTGAGTTCAAGGGAATTAAGTATTATTTCGTCCCCTTCAATGAGCTTGCTTGCCGCAAATCGCAAAGGTATTGACGCCTTTTCGGCGTGATCTTCAACGAGGTGCATGATACTGTGCATGGCACGGTGAACAGCTCCTCCCCTTTGATTCTTACTGCAAAAATCGTTTCTGCCCGGCCGTTCCTGATATTTTGCAACATGGATGGCATGGCGTATAAGCTCGTCTACACCTTCATTTTTTGAAGCGGAAATAGGCACAACCGGAATTCCCAGCATTTCTTCCATATCGTTGATTCTAATTGTACCGCCGTTGCCTTTGACCTCGTCCATCATGTTAAGCGCCAGGACCATGGGAATGTTAAGTTCCATTAGCTGTAATGTCAAATAAAGATTGCGCTCAATATTGGTGGCGTCAACGATATTTATTATTCCGGTGGGGTGCTCGTTTAAAATAAATTCCCTTGAAACTATCTCTTCGCTTGAATAGGGAGAGAGCGAGTAAATTCCGGGAAGGTCGGTGACCGATGTGTCGGGATAGCCCTTTATGGCACCGCTTTTTCGGTCGACAGTCACACCGGGAAAGTTTCCTACATGCTGATTTGAGCCGGTAAGCTGGTTAAAAAGAGTGGTCTTTCCGCAGTTCTGATTTCCCGCAAGAGCAAATGTTAAAACAGTACCTTTGGGAAGAGGATTTTCGTCGGCTTTAACATGATATTTCCCCTCTTCTCCAAGGCCGGGATGCACCGTTTGACGGGAATCTCTTGTTTTGTCGCCTAAAGCATCGTTTTTCTTTTGCGATATTTCGGTTATTTCAATTTTATCGGCATCGGCAAGTCTCAAAGTCAGCTCATATCCGTGAATTCTAAGCTCCATAGGGTCCCCCATGGGAGCATATTTCATAAGGGTTACCTCTGCGCCGGGAATAACACCCATGTCGAGAAAATGCTGCCTTAGAGAGCCGGTTCCGCCTACAGCGTCTATGGTTGCGCTGTGGCCAACCTTTAAATCTTTAAGAGTCATAATAATCTCCTGATTGTCATAAAAGTATATTTTCCAAGTAAATTTTACATTCCCGGAGCCTCATTGTCAATAACTCGTCTGACTTTTTAGACATTATTCAAATTATTTTTGACTTGACTACTGTTTTTTTATTTATATACGGTAATTTCATGTCACAGAATATATGACAGACGAAAAAATCCCTTCGGAAAGCCCGAAGGGATTTTTTTAAATGGAATGAATCTTGTTTTTAAAGTCGACACCGTCACTGTCAACACCGAAGCGGC
>CABMOR010000108.1 GCA_902388225.1 uncultured Oscillospiraceae bacterium
ATAATGTCTTATACCGAAAGAGTTCTTGAAGAACTCAAGGCAAAAAACCCCGGTGAAAAAGAATTTCACCAGGCAGCTACCGAGGTTCTCGAATCTCTGACCCCCGTTGTAGAGGCTCATCCCGAATATGAGGAATGTTCTCTGCTTGAAAGACTTGTTGAGCCCGAGCGCATCGTTATGTTCCGCGTTCCCTGGGTTGACGACAACGGAAAGGTCCATGTAAACAAGGGCTACCGTGTCCAGTTCAACAGCGCCATCGGCCCCTATAAGGGCGGTCTTCGTCTTCATCCCTCGGTTAACCTCGGAATTCTTAAATTCCTCGGTTTTGAGCAGGTTTTCAAAAATTCTCTAACCGGTCTTCCTATAGGCGGCGGCAAGGGCGGTTCGGACTTTGACCCCAAGGGCAAGTCGGACAACGAAGTTATGCGTTTTTGTCAGAGCTTCATGACCGAGCTTTATAAACACATCGGTCAGTTCGTGGATGTTCCTGCCGGCGATATCGGTACCGGCGGACGTGAGATCGGTTATCTTTACGGTCAATACAAGCGCATTACCGGCAACTATGAAGGTGTTCTTACCGGAAAAGGCCTGACCTTCGGCGGCTCCCTGGCCCGTACCGAGGCTACCGGATACGGACTTGTGTATTTCGCTCAGGAAGCTCTCAAGGTTAAGGGTTCCGGCTTTGACGGCAAAACTGTTGCCATCTCCGGTTCGGGTAATGTTGCAATCTATGCCTGCGAAAAGGCTCAGCAGCTTGGCGCAAAGGTTGTAACCATGAGCGATTCCAACGGCTGGATCTATGACGAAAACGGCATTGACCTTGCGGCTGTTAAGGAAATCAAGGAAGTCAAGCGCGGCAGAATTAAGGATTACCTTAACTACCACGGCGACGCCAAGTACACCGAGGGCAAAGGCGTTTGGAGCGTAAAATGCGACATTGCACTTCCCTGTGCCACACAGAATGAGCTGCTTGAGGACGACGCAAAGATGCTTGTCAGCAACGGCTGCCAGGCTGTTTGCGAAGGTGCAAACATGCCCACAACTCTTGAAGCCACTAACATCCTCGTCAACAACGGACTTATCTTCACTCCCGGCAAGGCATCCAACGCCGGCGGTGTTGCCACCTCGGCTCTTGAAATGTCCCAGAACTCCGAGAGACTTTCCTGGACCTTCGACGAGGTTGACCAGAAGCTTCATAACATCATGATAAATATTCACAACAATTCCATCGACGCTGCCGCCCGTTACGGCCACGAGGGTAACTATATCATCGGCGCCAACATTGCAGGCTTTGAAAAGGTTGCAAACGCCATGATGGCTCAGGGTATTGTCTGATACTTATCTTCAAAAGAATCCTCCCGTTTCGAAATTCCGAAGCGGGAGTTTTTGTTTTTTCATGCCGTACATATGTCTTTTGAGTTGTCAGGTGTATTACTTTTTGTATGGCTTTTATATTTTGATTTTATTTCTGTAAAAATAAAATTTGCATAAACTTAAACAGGCTTGACTTAATGTCAAGCCTGTTTTAAATTTGGTAATTTATTTGTTTTTCTTTCCGCCGTTCTCGGCTTCCTTTTTAAGCTTATGCTCTCTCCAAAGAGCCCACAGAGGACTGGAGAGGAAGAGGGAGGAATAGAAGCCGGCGCAGATTCCGATGCACATGGGGAAAGCAAAGCTGATGATGGAATCCAGGTTTCTTATTTTTGCGATGATACAAATTGCAACCACAGCAACGAGGGTGGAAACCGAGGTAAACACATTTCGGGCGAAGGAGCCGTTTACACTCATGTTTACAATCTCGGAAACCGATTTGGTGGAACCAAACTTCTTTTCGTTGGAACGGATACGGTCGTAGATAACAATGGTACCGTTAATGGAATAACCGAGGACGGTCAGCACAACAGCGATAAAGTTATCGTCCAGGGGAATTCTGAACACCACATATACAAAGTAGGAAATCAGTATGTCGTGAACAAGGGCCAAAGAAGCAAACATTGCCGCCGACAGACCGCCTATTCTGCGGAAACGCAGGGATATGTAAAGGGTTATAATCAGGGCACCGATTATCATGGCAACAATGCACTTAATAAAGAAGCCCTTACCTACGGTGGGTTTAACGCTGTTTGAAGTTATGAGCTTTATGGAATTGTAGCGGGCATCCTTAAGGGTCAGTCCGTTATCCGAAAGAACCTGCGAAAGAGCGGTCTGGCTCTCTTCCGTGAACTTTCCGTTTGTCTCGGAAGGATCGGCGGGGACCACGGTGACTGTCTTGTTCTCGGAATCAACTGTAATATCTACCTCGAAGCCGAGAACATCCTCAAAGGAGGCTGCAAGAGCCGTCTTATCAATGCTGTCGGCCGCATAGGTGTATTCAAGTTTTGTGCCAAAGGAAGCCACAAGCTCGTTTTGGAGCTTTTCGGCCACATCGTTGACATCATTAGAGGATTCAAGGGTAAATGTATATCCGCCAAATTCCGAAGTAAGAGCGTCGGTCAGGTTTTCCTCAAGGGCATTTGCCACTCTCGATCCGTCGGTGGGAGCGATAACAAGCTGTCCGTTCTCTATCTCGGCAGTAACTTCCTTGCCGAGAATTTCGGTAGCGGTGGCGGCTGCCTTTTCGGCCGAAACCTCACCTTGGGTTTCTTGCTCTGCAGTGTAGGAATAGGTCAGAACTGTTGGGGGAATAGCATTGGTGGTCAAGGTGACCTGACTGGAATTTCCGGTCAGCTCCTTGCTGAAGGAGATTTCCACGTCATTTCCCAGCACTTCGGTCCCTATGGACTTGATGCCTTGCTCATCAATTTCTCCGGTATAGGAGTATGTGTAAATCGTACCGCCCTTAAAATTCGTGTCAAGCTTAACTCCGAAAATGATGTTGAAAATCAGTCCGAAAAGCAGCACACAGGCCGCAATGATTGCACAAGTCTTTCTGTTCTTTATAAAATCGAACTCTTTGTTTAGATTAGTCATTAGTCTTTACACCTCCGTACAAAGTAGGCTTGCGTAAGAACTTAAAGCGGGAAATTCCCTTAAGCATAACGCGGGAGGCGAAAACGCCCATGACAAAGTTGAAGATAACACCTATAAGCAGGGTATAACCGAAGGAATAAATCGAACCGGTAATTGAGTTTGAAACTGCAAGTCCGGGGATGAGTCCTATGGTGTGGTTGTAGACCCAAAGCACGGGGTAGAAAATCTTTGCCCAAAGACCGTCGCTGGGTCCGAAAACGCCCATGAGAAGTATGGCCACAATAATGTTGGTGACATTCCCGTCGAATATTGCCGAAAAGGCATGGGCATAACCGGCGTCAATGGCACCGTCCACAGTCTTTTTATTGTGGCGGAGCTCGTCGCGAATAAATTCAGCCGACAGCACGTTTGCGTCGACTCCCATACCTATCGACAGAATAATACCGGCGATACCGGGAATGGTGAGGGTAAAGCTGTCCACACCGCTGAAGAAGCCGCTGGTGCAGGCAAGCATTCCGGCAATCTGACCGAGAAGGGCAATGGAAGCCACAAATCCCGGAACACGGTATCTTGCAATCATGATGATGACGATGGCCGCAAAGGCAATAATTCCGGCCAAAAGCATAACGTTCAGCGAAGCTTCACCGAGAGTTGGATTGATAACACGGATGGTGTCGTCAATTGTCAGAGCAAAAGGCAGCGAACCGGCATTTATCTTGTCGGCCAAAGCCTTTGACTCATCGGCGTTTTCCATACCGGTTATAATTGCCTTGCCGTCGGTTATGGCCGAATTGACCTTGGGAGCCGAAATGCACTGGTCGTCCATATAAATGGATATGTACTGATTTATGAGTTCAGAGGTGGCGGTGGCAAATTTTGAAGCGCCCTGACTTGTCAGGTTAAGGGCTACATAAAAGCCCTGCTGTGCGTCATAGCTGGCCGTGGCGCTTTCCACGTCGGCAGCGCCCTGAAGAATAATCTCTCCTTCGGCGTTCTGCTGACCCTCTCGGAAGGTAACAAGGGCGGTTTCTCCCAAATCCTTGACCTCGCTCTGTGGATTGTAGTCCTCGTTATCCGACTGCCATGGGAAACGAACAATTATCTGATGATTCTCGTTGTCGGTATAAATTTCATAGTTTGTGATGTTTTTGTTTACCAAACGGTTGGTGATAATGGTTTCGGCAGACTCCATTTCTTCGGCAGTTATGCCCGAAACCTCATCTTCCGCTACGTCAGGGGTAAAAATGGCCTCGACACCGCCCTGGATGTCAATTCCCCACCTAATATCGTCGGTGCCCTTGAAGATAATGTGCTTTGTATCGCCATAGTAATTGCTCACTCCGAAGAACGAAACATATGCGAAGGCAAATATCAGCAGCGCAACAACGATAAAGGTAACTTTACCTGAACGTTTCATTGGCGTTCCCTCCATTTTTGTCTATTAAGGGCTTTGAACCTTGCGGACAAAGCCCCGAACATAATGTATAAATTATACTTCTTTTTGCCTAAAAAGTCAATGGTTTTTACGGTTCTTTTTAGCTATTTCCCGATCTGATATAATCCACATATTCCTCGAGACACATGTTAAGCTGTTTCATTCTCTTGGCGTGAGTAACACCTACAAACCTAACATGCCAGGGCTCGTAAATAATACCCGTAACCGACTGTTTTTCCTCGGGATAGCGAATAATAAAACCGTATTCGGTGCAGTGTTCTGCAAGCCACTTTGCCTCGGCCGTGTGGCGGAAGGTTTCCTCGTCCACGCTGTTGAAATCAATGGCCAGACCAAGCTCATGCTCGCTTGTTCCCGGCTTTGCAACATGGCGGGCGGCCTCG
>CABMOR010000109.1 GCA_902388225.1 uncultured Oscillospiraceae bacterium
TAAGCATGTAGTTTATGTTTATATATTTTCCGTAGTCACGGAAGAAATCAATAATATGAATATCCTTTACCCAATCATAGTTGTTGACAACCTCATAAGGGAAAATCTTCTGAACCTGAGCTTTAAGGGCTTCATAGTTTCTGAAAATGGTGTCTCGGTCGGAAAGGTCACGCTCGGTGGTGCCTCTGGGGTCACCGATAAGACCGGTGGCCGCTCCCACAAGAATAATGGGTGTATGGCCCGCCTTTGCAAGGCGGCGGGTGATGAGGAAGGAGGAATAGTGTCCGAGGTGCAGGCTGTCGGCCGTGGGGTCGGTACCGATATAGAAGGTCAGACCTCCGGCGTTAAGCTTGTCGATAAGGTCCTTGGAGGAAATATCCTGAATAAGCCCCCGCCATTCGAGTTCTTCATATAAAGTCATTTTAATCACTCCGCAAATAAAAGTCGTGGTTAGTATATTATATCATCCGAAAGCGCCGATTACAAGCTTTTTGTTTTAAGGGAAAAAATAAGGTCGGCCGCTTGTTCAAGATTATTGACCTCCATGTCCGGAAGATTCGAGGTTTGAGAGCCGGAATTTATCCAAAGGGTGGTTATTCCGGCCATTCTCCCTCCGGCAATATCGGAGGAAAGACTGTCCCCCACAATTACCGTGCTTTTGCGGTCAAAGTCAGGTATGGAGGAGAAACAGGCGTCGAAAAATCTGATGTCCGGTTTTTCAAACCCGATTTGTTCGGAAAAAAAGGCCTTTTCAAAGAAAATTTCTATTCCGGTGTTTTTGAGACGCCCCCGCTGTACCTGCTCGGTGCCGTTTGATACAATAAAAAGTCTAAAAGAGCCGTAAAGCCGTTCTAAGGTTTGCTTTGCTCCCGGCAAGAGCCGACCCTGTTCGGAAAGCTTTCCCTCGTAAAGCTCGTTTGCAAGATTCGGGTCAGAATTAACCCCCAGAGCTTCAAAAAACAGCTTGTATCGGTTAAATTTAACCTGATCCCTTGTTATTTCTCTTTTTTCAAGCCGTTTCCACTGCTCAAGGTTTATGCGGCTGTAAAGGGACAAAACGGCGTCATCGGTCTTTATTCCAAGGGACAGAAGGGTGCTTTTTAAGGCCGCCCGCTCGTCGCTTTTAAAGTCAAAGAGGGTCTCGTCAAGGTCAAATAAAACTGTTTTTATCATGGCTTTTCTCCGCAAAAATATTCTTCTTCCAGTATATCATACAGGCCCTCTTTAGGCAAGGCGGCGGTTGCCTTTTTTGAAAATATATGGTATAATACGGGACAGTAAACCCGAAAGGATACTGACAATGGATTATGCAAAGATAATAGCCGGGGAGTTCTCGGTTAAAGAGGAATATGTCGGCAATATAATAACTCTGCTTGACGAGGGCAATACCATTCCCTTTATCGCCCGTTACCGCAAGGAAATGCACGGAACCATGGACGATCAGCTCATTCGAAGCATAGCCGATAGGCTGGATTTTCTCAGAAGGCTTGACGAGAGAAGAGAGGAAATAAGAAAGCTTATCACCCAGCAGGAGAAAATGACCGATGAAATCTCGGCCGCTCTCGACCGAGCCTTGACCCTTACCGAGCTGGAGGACATTTACCGTCCCTTCCGCCCCAAGCGAAAGACCCGTGCCTCGGTGGCAAAGCAAAAGGGTCTCGAGCCTCTTGCGGAAGAAATTCTCCTTTGCCGGTCAGAGCAAACCGACCCCTTGGTTCTTTCGGAAAAATACATAGACGGCGAAAAGGGGGTCAACACCGCAAGGGAGGCTCTGGACGGTGCAAAGGACATTATTGCCGAGAGCGTTTCGGATAATGCCGATGTCAGAAGACGGGTGAGAAATCTTGTTTTCATGAACGGCCTTTTGGAGTCCAAGGGGTCGGACGAAAGGGAAAGCGTTTACCGGACCTATTATGACTTTTCCCAAAATGTAAATAAAATTGCCGGACATAGGGTTCTGGCCATAAACCGGGGAGAAAAGGAGGGCTTTTTAAAGGTCGGCATAACGGTCGACCGAGAAAAGCCGCTTGCCGCCATATATTCTATGTTTGTCAAGGGGGAAACTCCCTGTGCCATGGCGGTTAAAGAGGCCTGTGACGACGCATATTCCCGCCTTATTTTCCCCTCTGTCGAGCGTGAAATAAGAAACGAGCTGACCAAAAGGGCCGACGAGTCGGCCATTAAGGTGTTCGGGACAAATCTTCGCCAGCTTCTTCTCCAGCCCCCCATAAAGGGCAAGACGGCGATAGGTCTTGACCCGGGATACCGCACAGGATGTAAAGTTGCGGCGGTGGATCCTACGGGAAAGGTGCTGGATACGGCGGTTATATACCCTACCCATTCAAAGACTCAGATTGAAAGCTCAAGGCGTATTTTAAAGGACATGATAGAAAAGCACTCGGTTGAGATAATAGCCATAGGAAACGGCACGGCCAGCAAGGAAACCGAAATGTTTACCGTTTCGGTGCTGTCGGAAATTCCAAGGAAGGTCTCATACATGGTGGTTAGCGAGGCGGGAGCCAGCGTCTATTCGGCCTCAAAGCTTGCGGCCGAGGAAATGCCGGATTTTGACCTGACTTTGCGCAGTGCGGTTTCCATAGCCCGCCGGCTTCAGGACCCTCTGGCCGAGCTTGTTAAAATCGAGCCTAAGGCCATCGGGGTAGGCCAGTATCAGCACGACATGCCTCAAAAACGCCTTTCCGAGGCGCTTTACGGAGTGGTTGAGGATTGTGTAAATTCCGTTGGAGCCGACCTTAACACCGCCTCCGAATCCCTCCTTTCCCATATTTCGGGACTGAGCTCGGCGGTCTGCAAAAACATCGTGACCTATCGGGAACAAAACGGCCGATTCGATTCCAGAAGCCAGCTTAAAAAGGTGCCAAAGCTCGGGCCCAAGGCCTTTGAGCAGTGCGTCGGCTTTTTGCGGGTTTTTGACGGGAAAAATCCTCTCGATTGTACGGCCGTGCATCCCGAAAGCTATAAAGCGGCCGAAAAGCTGCTGGCTCATTTCGGATTTGACAAGAAGCAAATAAGCTCAAAAAATCTTTCTTGCCTCAAAAATCTTGTGGACACCTGCGGGATGGAGAAGCTTTCAAAGGAGCTTGACATCGGGCTGCCCACCCTAAAGGACATTGTGACCGAGCTTTCAAAGCCGGGACGGGACCCGAGAGATGAACTGCCGCCGCCGTTACTTCGGTCGGATATTATGGATATGAAGGATTTAAAAGAGGGTATGACCGTAAAGGGGACGGTGAGAAATGTTATTGACTTCGGCGCCTTTGTGGACATCGGCGTTCATCAGGACGGCCTCGTTCACATTTCCCGAATATGCGACAAATTTATAAAACACCCCTCCGAAGTGCTTCATGTGGGGGATGTGGTAACCGTAAAGGTGGTGGAAGTCGACCTTGAAAAGGGGAGAATATCCCTGACCATGAGGGGCATTAAACAGTAGGTCTGAATTATCTCTTGAAATAAAGACCGATTGATTGTATAATAAATGCGGGAAGGTGGTAACATGGGAAAAACATCAAACGACAATGTCCGCTCCCGCGGCGAGGCTCTTGTGCTTGAGCGGGTGAGAGACGAGCTTCATGAAAAATATCTTCCAAGAAAGGAAAAATATAAGCATGTAGGAGGCAGCCTTTTTAACACCTCCAAATTTCTTTTCTATGTTTTTTCGGTGTGGTTCTTTTTTGTTACGGTTTTAAATCTTTTTATTTCTTCTCTTGCCGTTGAGCGTTATTCTGCTTCGGGTAATTTGGAAAAGATGAGCCATTATGCAAACGACCGTTTTTTGACCCTTGTTATGCTTGTTCTTCTTGCCGTTTCTTTTATACTTATGATAAAATCAAAACATACGGCGGCTTCTGCAATTTCTCTTACCGACATGGCCCTGCTTGTCGGACATATTTTCCAGATAACGGCGGTATACCCCCTTACCTCCCAAAACGACTATCAGACGGTCAATCCCAACATGATTGTGTGGTTTTATCTGCCGGTGCTGCTCATTACGGTTTTCTCTCTTATTATTCTCATAATCGATTGCCGTGACGCCCGCCTTGAAAAGGCGGCGTTCGACCGGGAAATAAACAAAATATACAGTCGTTTTTCGGTTGGCGGCGAGCTTATGAGCGACGAAAAATGGCAGCAGGTTATTGCCGAATATGAGACCGAAAAATCCGGTAAAGGGAGGGCAACTGATGCCGACTAATAAGGAAATGTGGGATTTGCTGGACTCAAATGGCCGTCCCACCGGGAATACCGTCTGCCGACGTCTCAAAGGAAGTTTTCCAAAAGGCCGTTTTCATCTTGTGGTGCATATATGGGTAAAAAACTCTCAGGGGAATTTCTTGATTCAAAAGCGCAGTCCCTTTAAACAGCCAATGGCGGGGGAGTGGGCTGCCACCGGCGGAGCCGTTGTGTCCGGAGAAAACTCGCAAAACGGCGCAAGAAGAGAGCTTTCAGAGGAGCTGGGCATAAAAGCCGGCGAGCGGGAGCTGGAATTTGTCGGCCGTTTAAAAAGGAAGATTTCCATTGTTGACATTTGGAAGCTCGAAAAGGACATTGAAGCCGACAGTCTGGTGCTTCAGAGCGATGAAGTTGAAAGGGTTAAGTGGGTGTCCCCCGACGAGCTTAGGCAAATGATAAAAAAGGGCGATTTTCATAACTACGGCAAGGAATATTTCGACATGATATTTTCGGCATAACCGCAGATCTGACCGAAATCGGCAGGAAAATAAAAATCAAATAAATTGAAAAAAAGTCTTGACAGACCA
>CABMOR010000110.1 GCA_902388225.1 uncultured Oscillospiraceae bacterium
TGAATAATATCCTTCTTTTTCACTTAAAAAATTTAAATTTCCTTTTACAACAAACAAATTATACTATTAAAACGCCTCTTTATCAAGAGCGAATATTTTTATTTTCTATGGCCAAAATAAACATAGACACTTTTGAAAAGAGGTAATAACAAATGGCAAATCTAACCGAAAAAGAGTTGTCTTATCTTGAAGACCAACTCAACTCAGAAGCTCTTCTCGTAAAAAAATTCCGTGCAGTAGCCGAAAACACCTCCGATCCCGCTCTCAAGGGAAAGTTTGAGCAGATTTCGGCCAAACACAAGGAACATTTCGACCGTCTTATGACCTATCTTAACTAAGGAGGAACCGTTATGAACAACAAGCCTTTTATGCCCGAAAAGGAAATGCTCTCGGATGCGCTTTCCACCCAAAAGCTGGTTACGGCAAACTATAACACCTTTGCCAACGAATGTGCGTGTAAAAAGCTCCGTGACGACGCAATGAGCCTGCTCCATGAGGAACACGACATTCAGGCCGATGTTTTCGAGGAAATGCATTCCAGAGGATGGTATATGACCCCCGCCGCCCAGCAGCAGAAAATCGATACCGCCAAGACCAAGTTTGAAAACGTTGCAACCACCCTTTAATATAACATTATGATTTGTTATATTCGACAATTAAGCTTTTGTTTTAAAAAATTTTTTGGTTGATATTGACAAGGCCTCCTAAAAATGGTATACTTCATGTGTAATATACCTTTTAAGGAGGTCTTTTATATGGAAAATATTATGCTTCCCATGGGGGTCAGGCGGGACGGCTCTTACTACACCCGTATTGAGTGGGCGGCGGTTACCGAATCCGACCCGACATTTTGGGTCTGCAATGTCATCAGCGATGACCATGAACGCAACGGAGGAACCTACGGCGCATGCGTCGAGGGGCTTGCCGAGCCAAAAAACGACCTGGTTCTCAGCTTTTTCGGAGAGCTTCAACCGGTTGGAAAAATTCGTCTCTATAAAAATGTCGGCGTGGACATAAGCGTTCCCGAAGAGCTTGCCAAGCACCTTAACATCTACATCTCGGCAACCGACGAGCCCCAAAAGCTTCGCCGCAAGGAGGACGATATAAACTCTGTCGACTGGAAACTTGTCAAATCCGTCGACCTTAAAAAGGAGTTTGGCTGGGAGGACATTGAGTTTGACAGCCCCAAAGAAGCAAAGTATATTCGCTTTGAATTTATCGACAACTTCTGCGACAAGGCAAACTTTATCCCCTGGGTGGAGACCAGCGAAATAAAAATCTATCCGTAAAATTTCGTAAAAACAAAGAACCCGGCAGTTCAGATAGCTGCCGGGTTTTTCTGTAATTTTTCGGCGGATGAAAATCGGCAGGCTGACAATTATTTTAAGACTCGTCCCCACAGGACGCACAGCCCTTACAGCCCTGCTCAACGCCCAAAATTTCCTTCAACATATTTACGGCACCGAAGGCTCCGAAAGGAGAAATTCCGAAAAAAATCTCTTGCTCCCTTTCAAAAGCCGAAACAAGGCCGGCCTTTTTCAGCTCGTCAAGAACAGCTTCCGCCTTATCAATGGAAATTCCCACGGTTTTTGCCGTCTGTTCAAGAGTTTTTTCCCCTTTTTTTAACTCATCAATAACAGCCAGGCTGCTTTCCTTTGAAAGCGGTTCAAAAGTTTTTATAATACCTTGGTAATTCATTTTATCCCTGCTTTTTCTTATTAAAGCTGTCCTTAAGGGCAACCGTGCGGTTGAAAATCAGGTTGCCGGGACGGCTTTCCTTATCGGCGCAAAAATATCCCTGACGCATAAACTGGAAGGTGTCTCCCGGTTTAACATTTGCAAAGTAACCGTCAATTTTACAGCCCTCAAGCACAACCTTGGAATCGGGATTGAGGTTTTCGGTAAAATCGGTCACTCCCACCTCGTTAGAGGGATTTTCCACATCAAAAAGACGGTCATAGATATTTGCGGTAAAGTCAAGGGCGTTTTGAGCGCAAACCCAGTGAAGCGTACCCTTGACCTTGCGCCCGTCCGGAGTTTCTCCCCCCCGGGACTCGGGATCGTAGGTACAGTGAACAGCCTTTATACTGCCGTCGTCGTTGGTCTCTAAAGAGGCAAACTTGAGATAATAAGCGCCTTTAAGACGCACTTCCTTATCGGGGCAAAGTCGGAAAAATCCTTTGGGCGGGTCCATTGAAAAATCGGTTTGCTCGATATAAAGCTCTCTCGAAAAGGTTACCGAGGATTTTCCTTGTTCGGGCTTTGCGGGATTTATATCGTTCTCGATAAGCTCGGTCTTTCCTTCGGGATAGTTGTCAACAATCACCTTTAAGGGACGGAGCACAGCCATGGCTCTGGGAGCGTTTGCGTTAAGGTTATCCCTGACGCATGCCTCAAGAAGGGCATAATCCACAACAGAAAAGGCCTTTGAAACCCCTATGCGTTCACAAAAATCTCTTATGGCCTCGGCGGGGAAGCCCCTCCTGCGAAGACCGCATATGGTGGCCATTCTCGGGTCGTCCCATCCGTCAACAATGCCATCCTTAACAAGTTTCAGACATTTTCTCTTGCTTGTTAAGGTGTAATTAAGATTCATTCGGGCAAACTCTATCTGACGGGGAGGACAGGGAATATTAAGCTCCCTTAAGGTCCAGTCATAAAGCGGACGGTGATTTTCAAACTCCAGCGAGCAGAGCGAATGGGTAACCCCTTCCTTGGCGTCCGACAGGGGATGGGCAAAATCGTACATGGGATATACACACCATTTGTCCCCTGTGCGGTGATGGCTTGCCTTGAGCACACGGTAGATAATGGGGTCTCGCATATTGAGGTTTGGAGAGGACATATCAATCTTTGCCCTAAGTACCCTGCTTCCGGTTTCAAATTCACCCTCGGTCATGCGGCGGAAAAGGTCAAGATTTTCCTCCACCGAACGGTCTCTGTACGGGCTGTTTTTTCCCGGCTCGGTAAGGGTTCCACGGTATTCTCTTATCTCATCGGGGGAAAGGTCGCAGACATATGCCTTGCCCATTTCAATAAGCTTAAGGGCACATTCGTATATATAATCAAAATAATCCGAGGCAAAATAAACATTGTCCCACTTAAACCCCAGCCATTCAATATCTTCCTTTATGGCGTCCACATATTCCACGTCTTCCTTGACGGGGTTGGTGTCGTCAAAACGAAGATTGCATTTTCCTCCGTATTTCTCGGCCGTTCCGAAATCTATGCAAATGGCCTTTGCGTGTCCGATGTGAAGATATCCGTTAGGCTCAGGAGGGAAACGGGTCTGAACACGGTCATATACCCCTTTTTCCAAATCCTCGGTCACAAAATCATATATAAAATTTGATGAGATTTCGTTTTCCATTATCTTCACCTTCCGCGAATTTAATATTTTTGATTATATCACGCCGGGATGTATTTGTAAACATTTTTTTAATTTCAACAGCAAACCGGAGCGGAAAAAATTTTCCGTTCCGGTTTACATTTATGAGGCGTTTTTTTGCTGCCCGCACAGCTCACCCGCTGATTTTGAACATTCAAGCATACTTTCGGCAAAAACACCGTAACCGCAGGTGGGATCGTCCACAAAAACATGGGTGACCGCCCCCGCAAGCCGCCCTTCCTGAATAATGGGAGAGCCGCTCATGCCCTGAACAATACCTCCTGTAAGCTCGATAAGTCTTTGATCGGTTATTTTTATGACCATATTCTGCCGTGATGAGCTTTTCAGATCAATCCTTTGGATTTTGCAGTCGTAAAACTCAGCCTCTCCGCTGACGTATGACAAAATTTTTGCGTCGCCCTTTTTGATCTCCTGACGCATGGCAACTTCCACACTTTCAAATTCCTCCACGGTTAATTCGTATTCTCCAAAAACGCCGCAGTCGGTGTTAAGCAGTATTTCTCCAAGCCGTCCGCTGTTCACAAAACAACCCTGAAGTTCTCCTGCCGCGCCCTTTTTACCCTTTGTTATACCGATTATATCGGCGGGCAGAGCCTCCCCCGACTGGACTGTAAGCTGCTGTCCGGTATCCACGTCGCATACGCTGTGACCGAGGCCTGCAAAGGTTTGATTTTGGGCATTTATAAAAGTCATGGTGCCTATTCCGGCCGATGAATCTCTAACCCAAAGTCCCGCCTTGTATACCCCGTCTTCAACCGAAACAACAGGTTCAAGCTGGGTTTCAAACTCCTCCGACCCTCTTTTACATTTCAGGCTTACCTTTTCTCCGGCACTTAAAATCTGTTTAAGCTGTGAATTTGAATTAAGACTTTGTCCGTTGGCCGAAAGAACAATATCTCCCACCTTAAGTCCGGCTTTTTTGGCGGGATTTTCGTTTTGGGTTTCGGTTTTAATATCGGTAATACCGACAATCATAACACCGTCGGTAAAAATTTTTATACCAAACGGCTTTCCCGAAAGACAAACTGTCGGTCTTTCGGTGAAATTTACCGAAACATCTTTTATGGGAAAGAGTCCGAAGAGATTAAGAGAGTATTTTTGCTTTTTGGAATTTGAATCGAATACCGAGTTTGAAATGTCACGGTGACCGGCCGAAATAGGAATGTCGTCGGGAAGAGACAAACCTTTTTCTCCCGAAACCGTGAAATCGGAAGGCAAGCTGTCAGACAGTGAGGCGCCCGTTATAAAAACGGCAACCGCCAGCAGAAAACACATCGCCGTTACTATTTTGGGAATTTTATTAAATTTGAAAACCTCCTTTTGCAGCC
>CABMOR010000111.1 GCA_902388225.1 uncultured Oscillospiraceae bacterium
GGTTTTTTGCCGGTTAGGGCAAGCTCATAGGCAATTTCCGACCCGGTAAGTCCGCCTCCTATAATCGCCACTGTTTCTCCGACCTCTTGGCCACCGAGGAAATCGCAGGCCTCAATCATTTTTTCGTATCCCGGGACATTTTTAAGTATTCTCGGCCGGGCTCCGGTGGCTATAATAACCGGTGATTTTCCGAAGGCCGAAAGATCGGTGACATTATCGTTGAAAACAATTTCGATTTCAAGCTTTTTCATTTGAAGCTCGTACCATTTAAGCAGGTCTCTGAGCTTGCCCTTATAAGACTCGGCGCTTGCCGCAATAAACACCCCTCCAAGACGATCGGTTTTCTCGTGAATTACGGGATTGTGTCCGCGGAGCTTTAATACCCTCGCCGCCTCCATGCCGGCAATTCCTCCTCCGATTATGTGAACAGTCTTGGGTTTCGCAGTCTTTTCAATATGATGTTTTTTCCGCTGCATAATTTCGGCATTGACCGCACACCGGGCAAGATGCAGACTGTCAGAAAGAGCCTGATCGTTTGGCACGCCCTTATAATGGCACATGTTGAAACATCCGTTATGGCAAAGAATACAAGGCCGAATGTCCTCGACCCTATCGTCAATAAGCTTGGTTATCCACTCGGGGTCTGCTAAGAACTGACGGGCGAATCCGGCACCGTCAAGTTTTCCTTGCTCTATGGCTTTTGCCGCATCGGCGGGATCAAGTCGTCCGGGGCAGACAACCGGAATATCCACAAAATTCTTTATGTGCTCCACATCTTCAAGATTGCAGTTTTCCGGCATATAAATCGGAGGATGTGCCCAATACCAAGCATCGTATGTTCCGTTATCGCAGTTGAGACAGTCATAGCCGGCCTCCTGTAAATATTTTGCCGCCTTTTCCGACTCCTCCATATCCCGTCCGGCCTCGGTATATTTCTCTCCCGGAAGGGCTCCCTGACGAAAGCCTTTTGTCTTTGAAAGTACGCTGTACCTAAGGGAAACAGGAAAATCTTCTCCGCATTCGGCCTTTATGGCCCTGACAATTTCCACGGCAAAACGGTAACGGTTTTCAAAAGAACCGCCGTACTCATCGGTACGCTTATTTACATATTTAAGAGTAAACTGGTCGAGAAGATATCCCTCATGAACGGCGTGAATTTCCACGCCGTCGACGCCGGCATCTTTAAGCATTTTGGAGCATTTGGCAAAGGCGTCCACAAATTTTTTTATTTCCTTCGTAGTCATTTCCCTTGAGGGAACCTTGTCCGACCATCGGTTAGGAGACGGACTGGCGCTTGCGGTAATTTTATCAAGATTCATAAAAGGTTTGCTGACAACATTAAGCACCTTGTTTGTGTAAAGGGTCTCCATCAAAGAACTTACGGTAAATGAACGACCGAATCCCGCCGTAAGCTGAACAAAAAGCTTGGCTCCGGTCTTGTGGAACTCCGGCATCCATTTTTTAAGATCGTCATACATTTTCTTGTTTTTATAAAGCCATTGTCCGAACATGGGATTATAAACCGGCTGACATCCGGGCAGAACAAGTCCTGCATTGTTTTTGGCCACCTCAAGAATAAATCCGGCTCCGTCCTTGTCAAAGTGGTTTTTTTCCATCCACCCGAAAAGGTCGGTTCCTCCCATACTGGTCATAACAATTCGGTTCTTAATCTCACAGCTTCCTATTTTCCATGGCGTAAACAACGGACTGAGCTTTTGGTCCATTATACTTCCTCCTTTTATATCTCACAGGATATCCGAATCACCTAAAGCCTTCATTTTTCGGCAAAATCGAACCTTATAATATGATTATACATCCTCCAAAGCAAAAATACAAGTGGTTAATATTTTTGTTAAAAATTAACAAATATTTAGGATTTATTTTCTGATTTCCGAAAAATCAAAGCCTCAATACTGCTTACTTGCATTTTTAGATAAATAGTGATATAATGCATTAAGTGTGCCTTGTCACGGCAGATTTACATATCATTTAGACAGCGGTGTTAATATGAAAAAATTCATTTATAAAATCATGGCGTCGACCCTTGCGGTCATGATGCTGGTTTCCTGTTCAAAAACTCCAAAACCGGACGACGCTGTTTCCTCCGATTCTCAAAGTTCAGATTCTATTCAGGAAATTTGGAACATTGACCCCGAGCTTTACTGGAGCTTTTCCGACCTTTATGACAATGCCGAAATTTCGGGAAAGCTCGGAGAAACCGCTCTTGTGGCTCAAAATGGCGAAAGCCTTAAACTTTTTGACCAAAACGGATGTGAAATAATTGATATGGACGTCCGCATTTCCGACGGTCAGACCCTAAAAAAGCTTGATTCTGACGGAAACATCTTAAAAGAAATACTTATAAAGGTTGAAGATACCGACAGCCTTTCTGAACAAAACGACTCTGATAAGGTTACAAAGGACGAGCCATCCGACGATGATGACAAAAACGTCATAACCGTTCTGGTTCCTTCGGGCTGCGAAGGAATAAAAGAAGCGGCACAGCAGTATGAAAGTAAACATAAAAACATTAAAATAGACATTGTTGAAAAGGATTTTAAAAAGGAAGCATCGGTTGTAAATTATCTAAGTGATTTAAAGGCAAATGACCGGCTTTTCGACCTTGTTTTTATGAACCAGAAGCATCTTGCTTCAGCCTATTCCAAAGGCCTTATTTCCGAGCTTTCGGAATTTGGCGCAAACGAACTTTCCGATAAATTCACCCCAAGCTGTCTTGACGGAGTAAAGATAGGCGATTCAGCAATCGCCCTTCCGGTTGAGGCGACGGTTTCCTGCTTCATTTCAAACCCCGATATACTCTCTTCCTGCGATATTTCCATGCGCGGAAGTTCGGATGAGCTTTTTGAAAGCTGTGAAAAAATCAAGAATTATACCGGCGAGGTCTTCCCTATAGGCATTTCCTGCGGTGAGGATTATTATGACGAATTATCCTCCCTTTTCCTTTCGTACATATGGTCCTCGAATTCTATATTTTCCGACAACGGTTCGGCAGCTTTTTCGGCCGACGACTGGAATAATTTTATGGGATACATAAACAACCTTTATTCAAAAGGCTTGATTTCGGAAAACTATACCCCCTCTCAGTTGTTTTCCGGAAAAACTGCCTTTGGATTTGGCTCCAGCTCCTCATATAAGAATCTTTTCGGCTCCCTTGCAAAATACAATTTTAACTGTTATCCCTTTTCAAAGGTTCTGAGCGAAAGCTATATTTCGGAACTCACTCTTTCGGTTTTGGCCCTTGGAAAAACCGACGACCAAACCAAAACCGCAGCCGCCTATGACTTTGCCAAATTCTTTGCCTTGAACCGAGACTGTGTTGCCCAGAATTGCATTTCAAGAAGTACCGTTCCCGCCCTTATAAGCGCTCAAAAAACCGAATCTTTTGACAACGATGTTTGGAAAACATATATAGAACAGCTTGAACATGCCAGATGCTTTACTTCTTTTGAAGCAAACAGCGTTATTAAACGCTATATTTATGACGCAATTATCGCCTCCACAGCTCAGGGAGCAGACATAAATTCAGAATATGAGAAGGTAATAACTCGGATAAACAACCGTTTTTCCAGAGAAATCTAAAATTTTGGTTCATCTTTTTTCCTCAAGAAATTACCGATTTCCCTTTTTAATTAACTTTTTTGACATTTTATTTGTATAGTTTAAATAAATTATTACTTTATATTACGAATAATTGTTGACAAATTATAAACAATGGTGTATAATATCATCAAACGTTTGGAGACATCATGCAAAAAAACGATTTAAAAAGAGACCGGCCGGAAATGTCGGATGAACAGCTGGCCAAATTGGCTGCAGAAGGAAACACCTCTGCCCTTACCATATTGACGGTCAGATATATGCCTGTGGTTCGTTCCCGTGCCGCGGGGTATTTTTCCGACGGATATGAGTTTGAAGACCTTGCCCAAGAAGGAATGATCGGTCTTTTAAAGGCAATCAAGGGTTATTCTCCCGAAAAAGGAGCTTCCTTTCATACCTTTGCCCTTCTTTGCATCGACCGCAACATTATCTCGGCGGTCAGAATGTCTCTTTCGTCAAAACGGATTCCTCCTTCTTCCCTGCTTTATATCGATCAGTCGGGCGAAGATTCTGCCAACATGGGAGACCTGTTTTTTGGCCGTTATCAAAGTCCTGAGGACATGCTTATAAACAAGGATACGGTGGAGAGAATTTATTCGGAGTTGGAAAAACTCCTTTCAAAGGCTGAGCTTAAGGTTTTTAAGCTTTATCTCAAGGGTTATACCTATGAGACCATTGCGAGCCGTCTTTCTATGAGCAAAAAGGCTGTGGACAATGCGGTTTGCAGGGCAAAAAACAAGCTTAAAAACTGCAGATAAGCCTTTGAGGATGAGTATGATATGCCCCAGTAGCTTAAGCAGAGCGTTGTTATCAAAGGTGTCGGTGCAAATCCGTCCGCGGGCAAAATAATTTCAAGCGAGGTTAAAAAAATGTTTGAAGACAAAACCCTTATCTGCAAGGAATGCGGTTCCGAATTTGTGTTTACCGCCGGTGAGCAGGAATTCTACGAGGCTAAAGGCTTCGTCAACGAGCCGCAGCGCTGCAAGGCCTGCCGCGACGCCCGTAAAAACGCTGCCAGAGAAGAGAGACAGATGTTTACAGCCACCTGTGCATCCTGCGGAGGAGAGGCAAAGGTTCCCTTCCAGCC
>CABMOR010000112.1 GCA_902388225.1 uncultured Oscillospiraceae bacterium
CAGGTTTATAACAGCTATATGAACGACCTGAACAGCAAGATACCCGAGCTTGAACAGCTTGCCTATCAGCGGTATCAGCAGGAAGGACAAGACCTTTACAACCTTGCCAGCCTGTATCAGGGACTTGACAACACCGATTATACACGGTGGGCAACAGGTTTTGACCAGCAGGGCACCCTTGCAAATATGGCGCAGAGCATGTACGACACGGCATACAGCAGAGAGAAAAACAACTATGACAGCCGTATTCAGAATGACTGGAACAATGCCAATGCCAAGCTTACCGCAGACGAGTACAATGACAAAATGGCATATCAGCGAGAGCGGGACAGAGTATCGGACGAGCAGTGGAGAGAGCAGATGAAGAATAACGACCAGTCGGCGGCAATATCGAGCCTTAAAGCACAGATTGAGGCAAAGAGTGAGCAGAGCGACAGCATAAAAAAGAAAATGCTTAATACAATCAAAGCCCGGCTTTCCGCAATCGACAAAAGGGATGATATTGAAGATAAAACCGCCGAAAAGGAAGCTGCATTGTGGCAATATCTTGACAGTAATCCTTACGGATATTCCGGAGCCGATTATGTGGACATAGTTGACGAAATTTCCAACGAACTGGGTTACGGAGATAACTTTATGGACGATTACCGTAGCAAAAAAAACAGAGATTTTCACTGATAAAGGAGTAACGGTATGACATACTCTGAAATGAAAAACAACCGAAAGGCACTTGAGCGGGAAAACACTTCGGTAAAATTCGAAAAGCCGATGACCTATTCGGAGATGAAGCCGATAAACAATATATTAAACGGAAAGGACACCCTTTTTAACGATATAATGTCCTTCGGCAAAAGCGCAATGGGAGATAATGCGTACAGCAATTATTACAAAGGCGGCTTTAAAACTCCCGATGATTATACGGCGGCAAGCAATTACATTTTAAGCTCGATTGACACGGTAAAGGGATATAAGGACAGGCTCAACAAAAACCGTGCGGCATATGAGCGGGTGTACGGTGCTGATGTAATCAAGGAACAGGAGAAAAATCTTGATGAGTTACTGTCGCTCTATAACGGTCAGGAGCTGTGGGACAGTATCGAGGGGCGCAGAGACGCCTTTGCACAGTACAAGGATGCCGATGAGTATGATACCCTGAACGATATGACGGCCGGGCGGGAAAAAATCCTTGATGATAAGATTTCAGCGGCACAGGAAGATTATAACAATGCTCTATCAAAGGCAAGAAAATTAAAATATATCAGTCGGGTTAAACTGCCTGATTCGGAAAATCAGGATATTGATATAGAATTGGCAAAGGATAAAGAACGTTCTGCAAAATCCGAGCTTGAACGGCTTAAACAGTTGAAGCTTGACTGGGAAAAAGCAAGAGTGCAGTACGATGACGAGGGCACTCCTTTTTCGGAAAAATACAACGGTTATGACTATAAGGGCATAGGCCTTGCCATAAATGCACTTGCTTCAAAGGAATATGCTCTGTCAGACAGTCAAAAGCGTGAGCTTAAGTGGCTTCGGGACAACCAAATAAGCTATGCAAACGATGAAGAGCTTGAAAATGCCCTTGCGCTTGCAAAGGGTCAGGCCGAGAATGCCGAAAAAAGGTCATTAACCATGAACAGGATTTCGGACGAAAAGACCGCAAATCCATTGTTATCTGATGATACATTTGATCCTTATACTGTCAACCAAAAAGAGGAAGCAGGAACACAAGCGGAAAAATACCAAGCCAAGGCGCCCACGCTTGAAAACTACTACAACGAGCGCAAGGAAAATGAACGGATTGCGGCAATCGAACAGCAAGTTTACGAAAAATATATGCCGCTTCTTGATGATGAGGAATTTGCGAAACATACGGGATTTGAACGCGATAAGTATGTTGCATATGACCCGACACATTCTCCGTCACCTCAGTCGGGATATGCCGATTCTGTTTATGCAAGTCAGACAAGAGACGGTTTTGACGAGGGAGAAAATCAATTTACACCCGATGAATTTAAGGTTTTTAACGGACTGTGGAACACTCAGGGAGAGGAGGCGGCGCAAGAGTTTCTCGACGAACTTCGACCGGTTCTTGATAAAAGAATAACAGACGCTGAAAATGCAAGACTTAGAAAGAATACACGAGAGCACCCTTATATCGGCAGTTTTGCAGCCGTTCTGAATAATCTTGTGTCCGGTTTGGCGCTTGTTGATGATGTGTTTGCGAAAATAAACGGTAAAGAAATAAATCCTTATTCTTCTGCACACGGTTTCGGAAACGCCGCACAAGCAATAAGAGGCACGACCTCACAAATGCTTAGCGACTACCTTAGGAAAAACCCCGACAGCTTTTGGAATAACAAAAGCGTGCTTTTCGGGCGGGATGAGGACGGAAATTACCGAGCACTCGGCCTTTTTGCAAAGGAAACCACCGAAAGTATGCTTGATAACCTTGCGAGAATTGCTATGTCCAAAGGTGTCGGAATGGCGGCGGGAGGAAGCGCCGGACTGAGCGAGGCGGCACTTAAAACCATAGACTTTACCCTTATGGGCAGTCAGGTGGCCACGCAGACCATTATAGACGCAAAGAAAAGAGGCCTTTCGGACGGAAAGGCACTTGCAATGGGCTTTACTTCGGGTGCAATCGAGGCAATAACCGAAGTGTGGAGCATTGAAAAGGTGCTGGGAAATCCGAAGTCTTTTATAAAAACGCTGGGTAAATCCCTCGTGGCCGAAGGGAGCGAGGAAATCGCCTCGAACATTTTTAACCGTGCGGTGGATGTGCTTATAAATGCCGACCAGTCGGAGGTAATGCAGGAGTATTACGGATATATCAACGAGGGGCTGTCTCCTTCGGAGGCTTCGGCAAAGACGCTTACCGGCATTATAGGGGACGATCTTTCAGCGGGACTTGGCGGCGCACTTTCGGGCGTTATGATGAGCGGGACAAACTACCGACTTTCACAGGCGGTGGAACAGTCAAGAAACATCAAAAACGGTATCCGTCAAATAAAGGTTGGTAGAGAACTTAAAAGCACCGACAGCGTTATAACCGCTCTTGACGAAATAATCGCCGCAAATCCCGACAACAAGGAAGCCGTGACGGCAAAGGCGGCCATTGAAAAGGGCGAAAAGGTGTCGGCAAGGCGGCTCGGAAAGCTGCTTACAGACGAATTTTCGACCCAGTACGAAAAGGCCGTGACGAATGTGGACAGCGCAGAGGTCAAGGCAAAATTAGAGCAAAACGGCGTAAAGAATGCCGAAACGCTTTCAAAAACCATTGCAAAGGCCTTTAACGAGGGGCTCGATTCGGTAAAGGGAAAAGAGCGAACCGAGCTTACCCATAACTCGGAGGCTATGAAGGTATACAGAGAATATTTCACCGAAAGAGAGAATGCGGCCGAAAACGCCGGAAGACTTACTCGTGTGTATACCAATGTTGACCGAGCCGAGCTTCTTTCCTATGCAAAGGAGCAGGGCAAAAACAACAGCTTTATCCGTGAGGCCTCCGACCTTGCGGAGGGTAAAACCGACCTTGATTCGCTTGATAATCTGCAAGAGGCTGTATTTACCGAAATAACCGACCAATTCTTATCTGCCGACACGGTCGAAGAAGCACAGAATGTTTATAAAGAGCTTTCAAAAGGAGCGGGAAAGGGCATAAAATCACTGCTTGACACGGCTCTTGACAACCGCACCGAAGAAATCACGGCCGAAAACAGCTATGACACGGTGGAAAGCGTTTCTTTCAACAATACAAAAGACGGCGTTAAGGCCGTTGTTTCTACCGCAAAGGGTAAAGACCTCTCTCCCCTTTCGGCGAACATCGGATATGAGGCCGCCGCAGTTATAAACAATGCCGCGGACCGACCGACCGCCGTGAGAAATCTCTATGCAAACGAATATATTGAAAGCAACCGTCACCTTGTTGCATCGACCTATAACAGACTGTTTGACAAATATTATGAGGCCGGGGAAAAGGGTCAGAGCTTTTCCGACATTAAACGCACATCAAGAGACCTTAAACCGTCAAGTGCCCGTAAGATATACGAGGCGGGCAGAGCGCAAGCCAAATCCGAGAGAAACAGGCAGGAGCAATATAAACAGTCGACCGAATATAAAAACCGCTCAAAAGAGCGCACAGAGCAAAATGCGGCGGCCAAAAAACAAGGCGGCGTTGTGCGTGAATATTCGGCAAGCAAAAAGGTAAGCCGTCAGCAGAGACAACAGCTCAGACTGCTTGATGTTTGGGCGAAAGAAAAGGGCGTTGTTATCCGTGTGGTGGACAGCCTTGCGGATAAGATAAAGCTTGATGGAAAGGTCATCAACGGACGGTATGAGGGCGGTAATGTCATAACCATTGCCCTTGACGGAAGAAATATGCTGACCTCCACGGCCGGACACGAGCTTTACCACATGATTCAGCGGCTTTCTCCCGAATATGCAAAAAGCTTCAGCGAATTCGTCATAAATCACCTGAAGGAGGCGGGAAAATACGACTCGGTTTTCAAGGACTATGAGCGAAGATACGGAAAGACCTATGCAAGGGACGAGAACTTTAAGGCGAAAATTGATGAGGAAATCGTGGCCGACCACTGCTTTGAGGCGCTTACCAACAAGGAGCAATGGGAAAGTTTTGCGGCCGAGAACAAAACCATTGCCGACAAGATCAAGGACTTTATCAAAGAAT
>CABMOR010000113.1 GCA_902388225.1 uncultured Oscillospiraceae bacterium
CACCTTTGTCTTCCCAGAAAAAAACCGCACAAACCCGGCCGCCGGGTATACGGCAAGGGAAGTTCCGCCGATTATGAGCAGGTCGGCCTCGGAAATGGCGGTCACGGCGCTGTTTATGACCTGCTCGTCAAGCTGTTCTCCGTAAAGCACCACATCCGGTTTGATTATTCCTCCGCAGGAGCATTTTGGTACATTTTCGGGTGAATTTATAACATACTCAACTCCGTACTTTTCCCCGCAAAGATGGCAGGTATAAGACGACGAGGTGCCGTGAAGCTCAATCACACGCCTGCTTCCTGCCCTTTGGTGAAGACGGTCGATATTTTGGGTTACAACGGTTATGTCTTTGCCCGATTTTTCAAGGTCGGCAAGAAAGCGGTGGGTCAAATTCGGCTCGGCCTTTTCCAAAAAAAAGGTGCGGTAAAAGCGATAAAAAAGCTCGGTGTCCTCTGAAAAACAACTGTGGCTCAAAATTTCCTCGGGGGCTTTCCCGAAATTTTTCGCCGTATAATATATGCCGTCCTTGCTTCGGTAATCCTTAAGTCCGCTTTCGGTTGAGACCCCTGCCCCTCCGAAAAATACCGTTTTCTTGCTTTCGGCCAGAATCCTTGCAAATTCTTCTGTATTATTCATTAAAAATCCACCCTTCGGTAAACCTTGAAACTGCAAAATAATGAATCATGCCTTAAAAAAGCCGCAGGACATTAACCTGCGGCTGAAATAAAGTCTTAAAATCAAAAGCCCTCAATTTTATTTACAGCCTTCTGAAGCACAAGCAGGGCATCTGACATGGAAATCCCCCCAAGGAAATCCACATTGCAGGTATAATGCAGTTTTTCGGTAAACACCACCTTGCCAACCGCATTCTGGAGAACCAGCAGGGCATCGTTCATGTTGACCCAGCCGTTTCCGTCGGCGTCGCCGAACACCACAACCTCGCTGTCAAAATCCACCGTGACATAATTGCTGTGACAGTATCCGTCCAAAACAAGTCCGTTGGACTCAAACCTCACCGGAAACCAGTCGCCCTCTCGGTTTGCTATGAGATAGAGCCGTGTTCCTCCGTCCTTGGCCGTGATTACCGTGCTGTCGGTTGAGGGGCCGGTGCGAATATTAACCTGGGTCCTTCCGTCGGAAATGTGAGCCAGGGTTGCCATAACATATGTTTTTCGTCCGCTTGAATTTCCGCCGTCATCTATGCTGTCCTTATACTGTTCATACATGGCAAGCGCGTCGGCGGGTTCGTTTACATTAAGTCTCAGCCATACCCCGGCCTGTATCGAACCGGAGCATCCTCCGAAATATCTCATGGTCTGCCCGTCAAGTCCGTATTCTCTTACAATGGAGGATGAGCTGTTATACATCTTATTACCTTCATAATCGCCTGTAATGCCCGATTCGCTGTAAATGGCCCTTATAAGCTCCGGCTCGCTTTTTCCGTTAAATCCTCCTATGTTTTCAAAGGCCCGTTTAAAGACGGTCATGGCCCCGCCGTTTCCGTGCTGGAGAGCCCTTGACCACACAACGTTTTTAAGGGCTATGGAGTAATTGTTGATTTCAAATCCGAGTCCCCTTAAAGAGACCGTCACGGGATTGTAATACTGGGTACGGACATAAGCCCTTTGGAGCTTTAAAAAGTAGTCGCCCTTTTCGGAGGCTATGGCCTTCCACTCGCTGTTGAAGGTTAAACCGTAGCCATGATCAACGTCATAGGCATTGCTCAGACGCCAGCCAAGCTCGGTGTCATACTGCGTCTCAATCAGCCAACGGAAAAAATATTTCGGAATGTCGTTATTTGAGGAAAACTGGTAGGCTCCGTAGGAAGCTCCTCCCGCATCCCCGGCTCCGCTTGAAATAACCCCGGGGTACTTTGCCGACAGCACTCCCAGCAGGTCAAATTCCTGATTCTCCACCGTCTCCCCATTGGCAAGGACGGTGACCGAAAGAGAGGCGAAAACGGTCGCAACCGAAAGCAGAATACTTATGTATCTTTTGATTTTCCTATTCATTCGTATCTCCTTAAAGGTGTTTATGCAAAGATTTAAAGCCCGAAAAGGCTCATTTGGCGGCTTTTTGGAATTTCCCGCAAAGCTCCCAGTTCTCCAAGCGTTTCCACCACCGTTTTGGAAATCGAGGTTCTTTCCCTGATGTCGTCCCAGGAAAGAAATTCCCCTTCCTTTGCGGCGTTTTCAAGAGAAACTGCCGCCGTTTCTCCGAGACCCTGAACGGCATTAAAGGGTATTCTTATTTTACCGTCCTCAACCACATATCTTTTGGCCGACGACTTGTATATATCCACCGGAAGCACCTCTATGCCGCGGCAGAGCATTTCGTTTAATATCTGCCAGGTTACATAGCTGTTCTTTTCCACCGCCGAGGCGGTTTTTTCCTTTTCCTTTCGCTCGATTTCCCGCATTTTTGCCTTGACCGCAGGGAGTCCTCCCGAAAGAATTGCCGCATCAATATCTCCCCCGCGAACGGTAAAGTAGGATGCGTAATATTCAAGAGGATAATGAACCTTATACCATCCAAGCCTCAAAGCCGCAATCATATATGCGGCGGCGTGAGCCTTGGGGAACATATATTTTATCTTAAAGCATGAGTCGATATACCACTGGGGAACATCGTGCTCCTTCATGGCGTTTATGTGTTCCTCGGTCAGCTTTTGGTGAGCCTTGCCCTTTCGCACTATCTCCATGATTTGGAAGGCCATGGACGGGTCGAGGCCCTTGTGCATAAGATATACCATTATGCTGTCTCGGGTTCCGATAACCTCCGAAATGGTACAAATATTTTGGGCTATAAGATCCTGGGCATTTCCCAGCCAAACATCGGTACCGTGGGAAAGACCCGAAAGCTGTAACAGGTCGGTAAAGGTCTTGGGCTTTGAGTCGACTATCATCTGCACAACAAACGGGGTTCCAAGCTCGGGAAGGGAAAGGGTTCCGGTGGGAACGCCGATCTGCTCGGAAGTGACCCCCAGTGCCTCGCAGGATTCAAAAAGACTCATAACCTCAGGGTCGGACATGGGCACATCGCTTATGGAAATGCCGGTGTTGTCCTCCAGGTATTTATATATGGTGGGAACATCGTGTCCAAGCTCGTCAAGCTTTAACAGCAGGTCGTGCATTGAACGGAAGTCGAAATGGGTAGTTTTGGTGTCGGACTTGACATCGTCGGCAGGCCGCTGAACCGGACAGAAATCGTATATTTCATATTCTCTCGGCACGACAACCATTCCGCCGGGGTGCTGGCCTGTGGTGCGCTTGACCCCCCCACAGCCCTCCACCAGCCGGGAAATTTCGGCACTTGAGAGATTGAGTCCCCGCTCTTCCTCGTATTTTTTTACATATCCGTAAGCCGTCTTGTCGGCCACACCCGAAATTGTTCCGGCCTTAAAAACATTTTCGCTTCCGAAAAGCTGTTCGGTATATTTGTGTACCTTTGACTGGACCTCTCCGGCAAAGTTGAGGTCGATGTCCGGAACCTTGTCCCCCTTAAAACCGAGAAAGGTCTCAAAGGGAATGTCGTGACCGTCACGCTTCATATCGGTTCCGCACTCGGGACAGTTCTTTGCAGGCAAGTCGAATCCCGACCCGTAGGAACCGTCGGTTATAAATTCACTGTACTTGCATTTGGGGCAGACATAGTGAGGAGCCAGGGGGTTGACCTCCGAAATACCCGCCATTGTGGCCGCAAAGGAAGAACCGACCGAGCCTCTTGAGCCGACCAAATATCCGTTGTCTTCCGAAAATTTAACCAGCTTTTGCGCCGAGATATACATGACCGAAAAGCCGTTTCCTATTATGGAATCCAGCTCTCGTTTAAGTCTGTTTTGGACGATATCGGGGAGATTTTCTCCGTATATCTCGTGTGCCCGATTCCAGGTTATGTCCTGAAGAAGCTGTTCCGAGCCCTCAATGGAGGGAGGAAAGCTTCCCGACGGAAGGGGCTCGACCACATCTATCATTTCGGCAATTTTGTTGGGGTTTGTGATGACCACTTCCTCGGACTTTTGAGCTCCGAGATATTGAAATTCCGAAAGCATTTCGGCCGTGGTTCGATAATAAAGAGGGGGTTGATTGTCGGCGTCGTCAAACTTCTGTCCGGCCATAAGCACGGCACGGAAAATTGCGTCCTCCTTGTCCATGAAGTGGACATCGCATGTGGCGCAAACCGGCATGCCCAGCTTTTCCCCGATTTCCACCACCCTGCGGTTAAGATTTTGAAGATCTTCATCGGTATTAAGGTCCTTATACTTTTCAATCAGCCGCTCTCTTCTTTCGGCGTTCTTTATATTTCTCAGGTTATCCTTCCTGAGCATAAAACGATTGTTGCCTATCGGCTGAATTTCAAGATAGTCATAAAATTTGGCTATTTCAATTATTTCGCTTTCGCTTTTTTTATCCACCACTGCGTCAAAAAGCTCGCCCTGCTCGCAGGCGGTGCCGTAGATGAGTCCTTCCCTATACTGTTTCAGATTACTCACGGTCATGAGGGGGCGGGCATGGTAATTGTCGATATGAGAAACAGAAATAAGTTTGTATAAATTTTTAAGGCCGGTCTGATTTTTAACCAGTATTATAAAATGATACCGGCGTATGTTCTTTTTGTTGGCAATGACATTTGGATGATCCTCGTCGTGTATCATATAGGCTTCCACACCGTAAA
>CABMOR010000114.1 GCA_902388225.1 uncultured Oscillospiraceae bacterium
TCGCAATGATCGACCCCAGAAACCTCGATACCCTCCTTCATCCCCAGTTTGACGCAAAGGCTCTTAAGGCCGCTACCCCCGCCGGAAAGGGTCTGGGCGCTTCCCCCGGAGCCGCCTGCGGTAAGGTTGTCTTTAATGCCGACGATGCTGTTGCCTGGAACGAAAAGGGCGAAAAGGTCGTTCTTGTCCGTCTCGAGACCTCTCCCGAGGACATCACCGGAATGAAGGCTTCCCAGGGTATTCTTACCGTCCGCGGAGGTATGACCTCCCATGCTGCCGTTGTTGCCCGCGGAATGGGCACCTGCTGTGTTTCGGGCTGCGGCGACATCATTATGGACGAAGCCAACAAGAAGTTTGAGCTTGCCGGAAAGACCTATCACGAGGGAGACTATATCTCCATCGACGGTTCTACCGGTAACATCTATGACGGAATTATCCCCACCGTTGATGCCGAAATCGCCGGCGAGTTCGGCCGCATTATGGCTTGGGCCGATAAATACAGAAAGCTTAAGGTTCGCACCAATGCCGACACCCCCGCCGACGCCAAAAAGGCCAAGGAGCTGGGTGCAGAGGGTATCGGACTTTGCCGTACCGAGCACATGTTCTTCGAAGCCGACAGAATCGCCGCTTTCCGTGAGATGATTTGTGCCGATACCGTTGAAGAGAGAGAGACCGCTCTTGACAAGATTCTGCCGTATCAGCAGGGTGACTTTGAGAAGCTTTACGAGGCTCTCGAGGGCAGCCCCGTGACCATTCGTTTCCTCGATCCCCCTCTCCACGAGTTCGTTCCCACCGAGGAGGCCGACATAGAGCTGCTTGCCAAGGCTCAGGGCAAGAGCGTTGAGACCATCAAGAACATCATCACCTCTCTCCACGAGTTCAATCCCATGATGGGTCACCGTGGATGCCGTCTCACCGTTACCTATCCCGAAATCGCCAAGATGCAGACAAAAGCTGTTATCCGCGCAGCTATCAACGTCAAGAAGGCCCATCCTGATTGGGATGTTGCTCCCGAAATCATGATCCCGCTGGTTGGCGACAACAAGGAGTTCAAGTTCGTCAAGGCAATCGTTGTGGCCACTGCCGATGAGGAAATCAAGGCTGCCGGTGTTGAGCTTAAGTACGAGGTCGGAACCATGATTGAGATTCCCCGTGCCGCTCTGACCGCCGACGAGATTGCAAAGGAAGCCGAATTTTTCTGCTTCGGCACCAACGATCTTACCCAGATGACCTTCGGCTTCAGCCGTGACGACGCCGGAAAGTTCCTGGGAGCTTATTATGACAACAAGATCTATGAAAACGATCCCTTTGCCAAGCTGGATCAGGACGGCGTAGGCAAGCTTATGGAAACTGCCGTTAAACTCGGAAAGACCACCCGCCCCAACATTCACTGCGGAATCTGCGGTGAGCACGGCGGCGATCCTTCCTCGGTGGAATTCTGCCACAAGATCGGCCTTGACTATGTTTCCTGCTCCCCCTTCCGTGTGCCCATCGCACGCCTTGCCGCAGCACAGGCTGCTATTAAAGAGCAGGGAAACAAGTAATTGTTCCTTCCTCAAAATCGCTGATTTGACGATTGACGAAGCGTATGCTCATAAGTATCTGGAAACAGTTTCGGATGTGCACCACTTCAAGACGTCAAGTTGGAAAGATGTAAAGGTTTCAATTTATATCTAAAAAACTCCCTCTGTCGGGAAACCGGCAGAGGGAGTTTTGCATTGAGGTATGATTCTATTTAATCGTCGTCTTCGTCATCGTTAGACCACGATGATATGATATGAATATCACCAGTATCCATATCCATCGCCATGTTATCGCCCATTCTCATCAGAAGATCACCATCGGAATCAATAGCCATATTATCCGATATCGTATGGGCAAAGTCGCCATCTTCAAAATCAAAGAAATGTTTGCTCATTTTGATTCTCCTTTTTAATCATCATATTCCGGGTAGTCGGGTGCCCATTCGGGCCAGATTTGATCTTTATGCCTACGGTTAGAGTTGTGAATCTGCTGATGTGTTTTGCGATTTGGATTCAATTGGTTAGCGTGGTTATTAGCATTTGACCGATACGCCTTATTGTTTGGATTGTTCTGGTTTGCCCAACTGTCCAGTTGCTCTTTGGTATGAGTCTTCCCCGATACTTTTTTACCGCTCATCTTTTTCTCCTTTCTGAACCGAAAAAATCCACGCACTTGCATTGTGCGTGGACGACGATTACAGATATACTACTTTACACGCAACAAAACAAGACCGATGAAATACTATCGGTTCGTAATGTGGTGTAAAGCAACAAAACAACAGGGGGACAACTACAGTCAACCAACACAACTGCTTTCTTGATTCCATAATGAGAATTTGTAAGGAATCAATAGTTTCGATGATTTACTCATTTGTTTGTCAAGTGCCCAAACCCTTCCGGATCTAATTCGTACTCTCATTCTACGAATCTTCGATACTTAAGGACACATTATCACTTGACAAATATATTATAGTTCAAAAACCGTGATTAGTCAATATGTTTCTGTAAATCCAAATCGTACATTTTTGTTTTTGCTTCTTTTGCGATACAATGAAATCGCAAAGGAGGTATTTGCTATGAAAGATAATCTTACAGACATAGGAATCTGGGGTCAAAGGCACTATAGCTGCTTTTGTGACGCCGTATTTGCTTGCATATTTTAAAAGTGATTGACGAAACTGCATATCCTGTGTTATCTTGTTCATGACGAATGGTTGATCCTCCTGTCTGTTTTGTGTGAGCAACTTAACTGTAACACAGGATCCTTTATTCGTCATCTTTTATTTCTTACTCTTTGTAACACATCAATTGTAATCCTACACCCCCTCGGTAGGCGGAGCTTTAACTGTTTGTTGCAAGGTCTGCAGAAATATGGTAAAATTATGTTATAAGCACCTTTGAAATAATTACAAAGCGTTATATGAGGGATATATATGATTAAAGAATTGACACACGACCCGATATTTCTTACAATAAAATCTGCGCCCGCAACAATAGGCGATTTGCAGACGGCGGAGGATCTGCTCTGCACACTCAAAGCACATAAAGATACCTGCGTCGGTATGGCGGCAAATATGATTGGCGTTTGCAAAAGAATAATTGCTTTTGACAATGACGGTGAATATTGCTTGATGTTTAACCCCGAAATCATTAAAAAGTCGGAGTCTTACGACACACAAGAAAACTGTCTCTCCCTGCTCGGCGGTCCTCGCAAATGCAAGAGATATAAAACAATAAAAGTTCGATGGCAGGATGAAAGATTTAAGCCGCGAATCAAAAATTTTACCGGCCGGACCGCTCAGATTATTCAGCACGAAATCGATCATTGCGACGGAGTACTGATATAACAGACGGGACGGTATTTCCGAAAAAGGGGAGGATTAAGCCCCTTTTACTGTTTTATCAAAACATCAGCGAAATTGTGCCGGTGTGTGAATTTGACTTAAGAATTTTAGGAGCGGGAAAATGAAAAATGTTAAAATAACCGTTGTGCGAAAGGCGCGGTATGACGATTTGATAGAAAAATATGAAAACCCCATTGACCATGCCTGCGATTTGCGGGAGGGTCAGGTTTTTGTCTGCCGGGGTTGGCAGAAGCCGGAGGGTTTTTGTGACAGCGCATGGGAAAGCCTTTCGCCTTTTGTCATGACCCTTTCTCACGGGGGCGGGAATTTCTTTGACGGGTGGATGAAAAACGAGAAATCCGCAATGATTTCCTGTAACGACGGCTTTCGGCCGGTTAGCTTTCTTGTTGAAGTTTGTGAGTAATTAAGACTGTTTTTTGGAATTTATTTTTCCTCTAAGGCTAAACCCGAAAAAAACAAAACCGCCTTTTCCGAATATCTCTTGACATGGTTGGTTTTTACCGCTAAGATGTAGGCAAATAGGGAAATTTACGATTTTTATAAAAGAGGTGCTGTAGGATGCACAAAAAAATCAAAACCTTTTACCTGATCCACCACTCCCATACCGACATTGGTTATACGGATTTGCAGGAGAATGTGGTAGACAATCACATCAACAACATTCGTCAGGCTGACATTCAGGCTGGAGGGAACCCATCACAGCGCAGTCATCATCAAGCTGTACCGAGATCTTCCCAAAATTACCTTTAAATATCAGATTGCCAAGACGCTGTCAGAGGATATAGAAAGTGTATTTTTGCCCCTTTCACTTAATTTGCCGGAGGCCGAGCGCTTTATAACCAAGGGCGGATCGGCAATGCGGCCGGGGATTGACCAGCTTCCCGGAACCTGCAAGGAATACTATATTTCGGATAACGGTGCGGTCTTTTGCACGGCCGAGTCGAGCTATCTTGTGGGAACGCCGGATACGCCGCTTTTGTATCAGGGCGACATGCGCCACCATCCCATCACCCTTTGCACAAATGATCCGGCCGACAACCGGCGTCCTCTGTACAGTTGGATTATGAACAACACTTGGGAGACTAATTTTAAAATGGACCTCTCCGGATTTTGTGAATTCCGCTATTTCTTTGAGCGTGTGGAAGGCGGAGACAGCAAAAAAGCTCTTGAGCTTTTGGAAGACGGCAATTTGGGCGATGTTTCCTTTATATGCCGGTAAAAAAGGCATGATAAAACCGCTGTGGAATTACTCCTCAGCGGTTTGTTTTATATGCGGCC